>JAZQAA010000323.1:0-4933 GCA_045544975.1 Oscillospiraceae bacterium
GGCCTCCGACTTGATCAAGGAAAGCAGCCCGCTGTCTTCACAGGAGACAAGCGTACCGCCCACTGAGGAAAAGGCAGCTTCTGAAGCAGAAACAGAACCTCCAACCGAAGCAATTGTCTTTCCGATTGATCTGAACACTGCAACGAAGGATGAGCTATGTGCCATTCCCGGTATTGGTGAAGTGACGGCTGAAGCCATTCTTCAGCTGCGCGGGGAACTTGGCAGCTTTACGAACCGCAATCAGCTTCTGCAGGTTTACGGCATTGGAGAAACAACCCTTGCAAACATCCTGCCCTATCTCTGCCTTGCCAATGAAATTCCGGAAACACAGCCGATTACGAATCCTCCGCCTGAAACGGCAATAGAGACAGATCCGCCTGTTACGAATCCGCCGGAAATACCGATCATCAATCTGAACGCCACATCCAAGGAAGAACTGATGCTGCTGCCGGACTGTGACGAAATGCTTGCGGATGCAATTATGGAACTCTACTATGGCATTCACTATTTTTCCAATACACTGGAGCTGATGTATGCCGAAGGTATGACGGTGGAACTGTACAATCTCTGGCTTCCCTATCTGACCATTGGCGAAGCGGAAGAGACAACGGACTCTGCCGAAACCACATAAAAATCCCAACCTCATCGGAAGGGATACAAAGAAAAAATAAAACAGCTTCCGGTACTATCCGGAAGCTGTTTGTTTTTCATCAGGAAGCGGATTCCTGCAATTCTGCCATCAGATCATTCATCTTTTCATAGTAGGTAAGAACGCCGGAATTGCCGCTGATTGCTCGTCTTCTGACGATCATGCCAGTATATTTGCCGTCCACAACAGCCCAGTAGGTTGTATCGTCAATTGCAATGAGTGCAAGCTCTGTCTGCGTGCCATCCGTCAATGTGTAGCAGAAACGGATTGCCGGTTCCTGTTCCAGATCCGGCTCAGCTTCAAGATCCATGGAATCATATTCAACATTGGACATGGTGTCAAACAAATGTCCGAACATGGTGATGGCTTCTTCACCAAGTGCATCCACATCCATTTCATTGTAGGTGTACTGTCCATTTGTCTGATCCATTTCCATCGTAAAGGAAATGTCATCCACAGTTGCCTCCACAGCAGAAACAGATGCAATGTTCTGGGCATGAACCTTGGAATCAATGAACTCAGATACCTGCATATTCAGGAAGCCGGCTCTGTTCTTCAGCATGGAAGCAATTTCTCCGGTTTCTTCATATAGAAGATACACATAGGACTCATCAAACTCCAATGAGGAGAAATGGATGGTGATTGCTTCCCCCTCCATATTCTTGACAATAAATGTATATCTTGGATCATCCAGACCGTAACAGGAAAGATCAGTTGCGTCTGTTTTCCGTTCAAGATAGGTTGTCAGTTCAATACGGGTAATGGATGTAAGCATGGAGTTGACATCGGCATTGTTGATGTTGGCATCCTTCAGCGGAGAATGCATCACCCATCTGCCATCCTGAAGCTCCATATGAAATGCTGTTTCATCCGTTCTGTACAGCTCAAACCCTGCAATGTCCACATCATAATAACTGAGCATATAGGAATTTTTCAGATAGTTCGTATCCGCTGTCAGCAGTGCACCAGTTTCATACGCAATACCAAATACAGTGTCATTGCCGGGAACCATCACATAGAAATGTTCCTGTGTTGCTGTGGCATTTCCGACATAGAGCGTATGGGCGTTTCCGAATGTATCCGTGCAGGTCAGCACAATCGGATCGGCAAGACCATAATTCTCCAGCTTATTCATATCCACATTGAATTTCTTTTCTGCTGTCAATGCTCCCATATAAGAGCAAACTGTATTGAGGTAGCTGCTGTTAAGCGAGAATGTATAGGAATAATCCGTTTCTGTAATGACCCACTCGCCATCAGGCTCCAGGCGCATAACAAACTTGCCCTCCTTGCCGTCAACAGTCATCTCACAGATGGATGCAGAATCAAAATCAAACAGAACCAGTGATGCAGCCTCTGCAGCCTCTGCGGCTTCCTTCTTTCTGACAACGGCATCCACAATCAGATAGCCGCCAATTGAAAGAATCAGCAGCCCAACCAGAATCAGAACCAGCCAGCGCATCTTTTTAATACTCATTGGCTTCTCCTCCTTTGTGTTTTGTCCTGTGTACAGGCATTACATATAGCGTCTCTTCACCCATACAATAGCACCGACTGCTCCTACCAGAATCGGAACTGTAATATAGATAACATTCACCATATTTGCTTTGGCTTCTGAATTAAGTGTCAGGTAGTCATAGCTGCGTTCCTTATCCGCAATACCCATATCAAGATCCAGATCACTGTTATACATCCATGTAATGGAAGCGAGGAACAGGTCAACAGGAATAATCATATAGTCCTCAGTAAGGCTATTATCATCAATAAAGTCAGCACTGCCGAATACCATCACCTTTGCGTTGTTCTTGACACCGCTCTGGGAATACATTGCCAGATCCCATACCTGACCTTCAATGGCTTCCGCAAAATCATCAGTACCGCCATAGGGTTCACTGATTGCTGTAGAATTTACTTCCTCATATACCATACCATCTACAATGGAGGAGGAATCAGAAGAAGAGGTGGATTTCGTCTGCAGAAGACTCTGCACCTGCAGGGTTGTATCCTCCGGATTCAGGTATGCGGAGAAGCTTCTTGTATTGCTCATGAAAGCATAGATACCGTTGCTCGTCATTTCGAGAAGCTCGGATGTCAGATCGGCATCATAATCAGAGTTAGGGGCAGCCACATCCACCTGGAAGGTATAGGGATCACCATCCGCATACAGTTCATCGTCCGATTCGGAGATGATATCGTAATTCATAATCAGACCAAAGTCCTCAAGAATGGATTCAATATTCTTGTAGCGCATATACGCATCGTTCGGGTTCATCATGAATACAACATTGCCGCCCTTTTCAAGATATGCATTGAGAATTCTGGTTTCCTCATTGGAAAGGTCGGACTGCGGTGCTGCCACAATAATCATTGCAGCATCCTCCGGCACAGCATCCTTACCAGTCAGATACAACTGCTCTGCGCCATAATTCTGGTCAATCAGATTACGATGGAATGTGGAATAGTCATCTGTCAGATTCTTTTCACCATGACCTTCAAGGAAATACACCTTGGAAGTACGGCCGGAAACAACAGCGTCAATCGCACCAGTAATATAGTTTTCACCGGTGAAGTAAGCTTCCTCCGTCTGGAAATCACCCGCGTCATTGTACTCACCGACATTTTTATACATATTGATACTGTCAATATGCTTGGAATTCTCACCGCAGCGGATGACAATATCACCGACTGACAGCTTATAATATCCATTCGGGTTGATTTCTTCAAGCAACTCAGGCCGCTCATTCGGATCAAAGTCGACAAAATTGATGCAGTCATATTTTTGATACTGCTCCAGCAGATGATGGAGTGCAATGTCATCATCACTGGTGCTGAGATAATCCATATCCATCAGGAAGTAGAAATCCACAGTTGTATCCAGCTGATCCAGATACTCCTTCGTTGTATCGGACATATTATACAGCTGCTTCGGCGTCATATCCCAGTGGATATCAAGACGCATTGCAAGCATATTGATCGGAATTGCGATCGCAAGAACAAGAACTGCCATCAAAACAGCATAGACGGTAAACTTGCGGTTCTTCAGATTCTTAATCGCCTTTTTCTCCGGCTGCTTTGCATTCTCCTGCTGCTTTTTTTTATCATTAGCCTTCATTGGTACCAAACCTCCTTATTCTACACAAATCAGCCTCGGCTGCAGCGACGCTTGTCAATCGCAATGATTGTCCATGCAACAACAACAATCGTAGCCGAAAGGAAATACACCAGATCTTCAAACCGGAACAAGCCCTGGGAGAAGAAAACAAACCGGCGCTGCAGTGAGAATGTTGTAATCACAGATCCCAGCTGCGGATATGCTTCAACCAGATCCGTTGCTGCATAAGAGTCAAGGAACAGGAAACCCTGCATGACAATTTCACCGAGGATCGCTGCAATAATTGCATTTTCTGACAGTGCAGAAAGCAGCATGCCCACTGCAATACAAACAAGACCCCAGAGATAGAAGCCAATATACGCACAAATCAGCGGGGACCAGGTTACACCGCCATTAAACGCAGTGAAAATCGGGAAGAACAGGGAAAGTACCATCATAAACAGGAATACTGTTGCAATGGACAGGAATTTTGCAATAACAATCTTAGTAATGCTCAACGGACTGCTTAAAAGCAGTACCTCTGTATTACCCTTTCGTTCGTCAGCAAAGCTGCGCATGGTCATAATCGGAATCAAAAAGATAAAGTAAAAGAAATTATTATAGAAAATATTCGGGAATGAAAACTTCAAAGTCGGGCTGTCAACAGAACCGATGGAATACAGAAAGCTTGTAGAAAAGACAAACATGAACAATGCAGCCAGAACATAGGCAAACGGTGACAGAAAGAATGACTGCAGTTCCTTTTTATATAATGAAAACATAGTGATTACTCCTCCTCAGCATCATAGGGATTTTCAGGCTGCACCGGCTCGTTCTCCACCTCGGAGAGAAGATCCTGCAGACTGGACTTCTTTTTGCTTCGCTGGGAAGTGAGCTTGAGGAACACCTGCTCCAGACTTAGTCTTGCCATCGTAATTTCAAGAACATTGCACTTATTCTGCAGCATCGAGGCAAGGATTTCGTTGCGCACTTCGTCATCCTTGATTTCAACAGTGTAGCTGTAGCGATTAGTGCTGAGATATGTAATATCACGAACACTCACAACGCCCTTGACATCCTTGATCAGACGGTTCACCTTTTCCTTATCGCCTTCCACCTTTAATGTAAGAAGGGTATTGGCAACCATGCTCTTCTCAAGGTTCTCAATGGAATCAATCGCCATGATTTCGCCC
>JAZQAA010000324.1:0-2003 GCA_045544975.1 Oscillospiraceae bacterium
CTGCAAGTGCACAAGAAAAGACAATCTCCACATTCGGACAATCCTTCTCATGAAGCCCCCTTGACAAAAACACGGTTTTAAAGTCGGATCGTAGCCATGTCGTTCTGTGAGCCAAGCAGTTGGTGCCCATTGTTGTCTTCCTAAGACCGCTTGGCCTCCGACTTCTGCAAGTGCACAAGAAAAGACAATCTCCACATTCGGACAATCCTTCTCATGAAGCCCCCTTGACAAAAACACGGTTTTATGGTATTGTATAAATAGAAGAACAGGAAAGGATGTGCGGAATTATGGAATTATGTGCAGGGCAGTACCGTTACCTGCTTTCGATCTACCGTCTGCAGCAGGAGAAAAAACTCATCCGCTGTGTGGACATCGCCAATGATCTGAGCGTCACCCGTCCCAGTGTCAGCAAGATGATGAAGTGTATGGTGCGTATGGAATTGATCGAACCGGATTACTGCGATGCTGTGCGCCTGACCGAGAAGGGAATTGCCATTGCTGAAAAGTACAACAGCAATTACGACATGGTCTATGCGTTCTTCCGCCGCATGATGCGCCTTTCTCCGGACGAGGCAAAGGAGCACGCATTCCTCTTCCTGTCCACCTTCCCCCAGCCCACCGTGCGCAAGCTGTCCGAGATCATGCAGCGCAGCATTGAGGCGTCCCGCCGCCGGAAACAGGGTGAAGCATAATCAGCAATCCATGCAGGAGCGGAGGAATCCCTCCTGCGTGTCTTAATACAGCGAGTTAGCGTTTGCTAACGAAAGAACGGAGTGTTATAGATGGAATATTTACCAACGATTATTGTTGCTGCATTGCTTTTATTTGCAGTGATCTGCATTATCCGGTATCTTGTGAGACAGCTGAAGGCAGGGCATGGGCTTTGCTGCGGTGACTGCAAGAGCTGCGGGCACTGCAGTGCAATACAGGAGATGGACGGCGCAGCAGAGAAGCCATCGGGCTGCAGCGGCAACTGTGCCGGCTGCAAGGGAAATTGCAGCGGCTGCAGCGGTTCGCAAGTGTAACGGAAAAGGGCTTCCCCTTCACAGGGGAAGCCCTACAATTACGCCTGATTCTTCTGATAAATCAGCATCAGTCCCTTGAGGAGCAGGTCGTCATCCAGAATAATGTCCCGCTTGCAAAGCGGAATCACCACGGACGAAAGTCCGCCGGTTGCAATGACCGTACATTGTTCACCGAGTTCCTCTTCGATTAAACCGATCAGCCCGTCAATTGCGCAGGCATTGGAATACATCATGCCGCTCTTCATGCAGTCAATGGTGTTCCTGCCGATGACGCGCTTCGGCTTGTCAAAGCCGATTTTCGGGAGCTGTGAGGTGCGGCTGACAAGGGCATCAGTTGCCACTGCCATGCCCGTCAGGATGGTGCCGCCGATATAATTCTTGTTCCGGTCAATGACCGAGAGTGTGGTAGCAGTGCCCATATCAATGATGATCTGCGGCACGGGGTATTCATGCGTGCCAGCGACAGCGTCCACAACAAGGTCGCTGCCAAGCTGTGCAGGATTGTCAATGAGAATGCTCAGTCCCGTCTTGATGCCGGGGCCGACAACCATCACGCTTGCACCGGTGTATTTTTCCACTGCACGCTTGAGTGTGCCGGTGACGGAAGGTACCACGGAGGAAATAATCGCCTCGGTGATATCGGACGGATTAATTTTGTGCATATCCAGCGCCATGTGGATGGAGCTTGCATATTCCAGATCGGTTGCATGGTGATTGGTCGAGGTTCTTTCGCGGAACAGGATGCCGCTGTCATCAAAGCAGCCGAGAACGATATTGGTATTGCCCACATCAATTGCAAGTATCATATTTTTCCCTCCGGATCAAGATTGCCGGACACAGTCCGGAATAGCTATATTATACCACAGATTTGCTGAGAATGCAAGATATCACCGGAAATGCAGTGGACATTTTTCCCGAAATCTCCATTAAAGTCCATCATCAAGTCACGATCAAACCCCAATAAATCCCCAATTATGC
>JAZQAA010000325.1:0-2209 GCA_045544975.1 Oscillospiraceae bacterium
CCGCCTGTGTAGTAGTTAGTGTCCCATTCGGGGTTGTGCTGCCAGTTCGTTTCCCCATCGAGAGAAACATCGTACTGCATACAGATCTCAAAAGACCATAGACCGTATTTTTCATAGAATGCCTCGCTGTCAGCATTGTACTCTGCCGCCAGCAGTGCCACCTCGGGGTCGGTGACCATGATCATTCGCAGATCGTCGTGATGATCTTCGGTTGCATCCCCGTCTGTGTAAATAAAATAATTGGGTGCTTTCGGTGTGGGGAATTCAAATTGCGAAATGTCGTTTTCCTCTGCTGCAAAGGCTGTCACTGCGCAAAGGGACAGCAGCAGAAGCACAGAAGCCAAAATGCTGAGTAAGCGTTTCATGTTTCATTCACACTCCTCTTATCCGTTCGGTGTGTTATTGATCAGTAGGACAGATTTTCCACCATGTCGGAGAAGCCGACCTCCAGCATACAATCATAATCGTAGTAATTGGAAATAGCATAGATGCCGTCCTTGTGCAGACAGCAGCGGTAGCCGTCCTCACCGTCACTTTCCCATTCCACTTCCCAGCCCAGATCCTTGAGCTGCTGGGCATAGTCGATGGCATCCTGATTCACGGTGCCGTAGTAGCTGAACCAGGCCGCGTAATACTCCTCAGGCAGGGTGTCGGAAGACAGGTCAAAGTCCATATCCTCGTAGCCATTGGTGAAATCGTTGATGGTGTAATATTCGTGGTCATAGGAAACGAAGCCGCACTGGGGCAGGGGGATGCCGCTGATGGATGCGGGCATGTCGAACAGATTGTCGGTGGCGCTGACACTCACCCAGTAGTCGTACTCCTGATCGTTGCGCATCAGGCTTGCGAAAATCTCCATATACCAGCCGTTGCCGAAATACTCATAGACGCACCAGTCGCCGTCCTCGACCTGACCGCCAGTCATGCCCTTGGCTTCCACAGCTGCCACAAAGGCATTCAGCTGATCGGCGGTGGCATAGAAGCCCACACCGTACTCCCGGTAGTCCTCATAGCTGTCATAGGTCAGGATGCCGACGCTGTAATCGCCGTTCAGCGTGTCGTGGTTATAATTCTTGAAGGTAGTCTGATCCACCTTGACCCCCTCAGGAGCCTCAGGGAAGCAGTCGGGCAGGAACGCGGAGTCCCAGACATTGTAGATGTAAGCGCCGTACTGATTCTCATCCCAGCCCTCGGGCATCATGGCTTCCAGAATGTCCAGAGCGTCATCCAGATCCTCAATATCTTCCTGACTCAGGATCGTCTCCACGGGATCATCCTTATCTTCCGGGGTATTCCCTCCGATGCCGCAGGCGGCAAGGGTGAACACCATCACCATTGCCAATAAAAGTGCCAATAATTTCTTCATTTCATTTTCCTCACTTTCTTGTTTTTCAGAAGCACATGGGCAGTGGGCAGTGCTGCCAACCGCCCTTGCAGGTAGTTATGGCCATTATTGAGCGGTAAGGAAGACATCAAGCGTGCCGGAGTCGGGATAATAGTCGCCGATAATCTGTCCCCAATCCCAGTAGAATGCAAAGCTATTGCCTTCTGTGGAGGCTGTCGGTGCGTTGGCGATCAGATTTGCGATATAGGCTTCAAAATCCGCCTGTGTTACTTCCTTCATGTAGGCGTTGTAATTATACTTACCAAAAGAGTCAGAGCCAAGGTCATCACACCAACGCAAATCGCCGATTGCCTTTTTTGCATAGTCGGGGAACTCAGAAATGCCCGCTAACTGATCTATATCAAAAAGCTCGTGCAAAACCTCTGCGCTGCCGGAAGTTCCGGCAGCAGGGCTTTCCGTTTCCTGCTTTTCCGTTTCCCCCTGCGTTTCCTCCTGAGAAGTGCCGAGGTCGTCCTGCTTGGGTTCTTCGGTATTGCCGATGCCGCAGGCCGCAAGGGTGAATATCATCACCATTGCCAGTAAAAGTGCCAATATTTTTTTCATCTTCCTATCCTCCGTTTTTCATTTACCCCAAAGGGTAACCGCGTTACAGTCTTGCGCCGCAATTGCCGCAGAAAGCGGAACTGGACTTCAGCGCGATGCTGTTCATAAACTGCTGGTCGAAGGGCTTCATATCGTGGTTCACATTGATCTGCACCACATCGGTGTAGATGCCGCCCCAGCCGTTGGAGAGCTTGCCGGTGAATTCATGGCTGCCGATCTTGAATTTCACTTCCTGGTCCAGGATGGTGTTGTACTCGATGC
>JAZQAA010000326.1:0-2122 GCA_045544975.1 Oscillospiraceae bacterium
GGCTACGATCCGACTTCAATGCCGTCAAAAGACTGACGGCACAGCACAGCAGTCGTTTCATCATTTTCTTTACTTACGCTCCGTAATCGGGATATAGATCTGCTTCTTGGGCAGAGCCTTGTATGCGGGACGGATAATACGCTTGCCGGTGGTCAGCTCTTCCATACGATGGGCAGCCCATCCTGCCATACGGGAGACGGCGAAGAGGGGGGTATACAGCTCATCGGGAATCTGGAGCATCCGGTACACGAGTCCGGAATACATATCGACATTTGCGCAGACAGTCTTTTCAATGCCGCGCTCTTCCTTCATGAGGACGGGTGTCAGGCGTTCGATGGTATCGAGCAGATGGAATTCCGCTTCGATTTCCTTGCCGGCAGCCAGCTTGAATGCCTTCTTCTTGAGAATCACCGCTCTCGGGTCGGAGAGGGTATAAACGGCATGACCCATACCATAGACCAGTCCGCTGCGGTCGCACGCCTCACGGCGCAGCACCTTTTTGAGGTAATCGGCAACCTCGCCCTCATTGTCCCAATGCTTGATGCTTGCCTTGGCATCCTCAAGCATAGCAGAAACCTTGATATTCGCACCGCCGTGCTTGGGTCCCTTGAGGGAGCAGATTGCGGAGGAATATGCCGAATAGGCGTCCGTTCCGGAGGAGGACAGCACACGGCAGGTGAAGGTGGAGTTGTTGCCGCCGCCGTGCTCTGCATGGAGCATGAGCATAACATCGAGGAGCTGCGCTTCTTCACGGGTATATTCTCTGTCCGGACGGAGCATGGAGAGAATGGTCTCTGCAGTGCTCTCGTTATGGCGGAGCGGGTGCATGAAGAGCGTCTGGTTATCGAAATGCTTGCGCTTCACCTGGTAGGCATTGACCATAATAATGGGGAGCTTCGCCAGCAGGTTGATGGCAGTTTTCATTTCATTTTCGAGGGAAGTGTCCTCACATTCTGCATCGTAGTAGGAATACAGTGCCAGAATGGAACGGGCAAGCTTATTCATGATATTGCGGGAAGGCGCCTTCATGATCATATCGACAACAAAGCCGGACGGAAGGTCACGGTGCATGGACAGATAATGCTGGAAGCCCTCCAGCTCATCCTGTGTCGGGAGCTTGCCGAACAGCAGCAGATAGGCAGTTTCCTCATAGCCGAAGCGGTTTTCCTTTTCGGCATTATGTACGAGGTCATAGATATTGTAGCCGCGGTAGATCAGCTCACCGGGGATGGGTTCCATTTCACCCTCATTGACAACATAGCCATGGACATTACAGATATTGGTGATGCCGGCGAGTACGCCGGTTCCGTCACTGCGGCGAAGTCCGCGTTTTACATGGAATTTGGTATAGAGAGCAGGATCAATTTTGGAATGATTCTGCAGCTCATTGCATAAATTTGTCATATCATCATTTGAAAGGAATTTGCACATTGGCACGACCTCCTTGGTTTCTCTGTCAAAATTTCTTTTACCTATTATTATAGCATTTTTCTGGGGATAAGTCAAGAGAATGGGGATGGTTTTTGGGCGATTGAGCTTTGCCGCACTCGCTCCTTTAACAGCACGGCTTGGAGAAGGATTGTACGAGCTTTATGATTTTTTCGGAGGTAGCTTTATGAAACGACATCTTTTGCGAGGTTTGGTATTCTGTGCGCTGATGACCGGGCTGCCGATGATTCCGGCGATGCTTGCGCGGAATGCGGATGCGGAGGAATCGGAAACGGTTTATCCGGTGCTTGTGGAATGTACATTTGAGGAAACGCAGCCGCCATCCACGGAGCCAGCAACGGAAGAAAGCACGCAGGAGCCGTATTTTCTGGTGCTGGATACATCCGTCGGAGAGGTGCTGCAGGTTCCGGTGCGGGATTATGTAATTGGCGCGGTATGCGCGGAAATGCCGGCTTCCTTTGAACCGGAGGCACTCAAGGCACAGGCGGTTGCTGCGTATACCTATGCGCTCCGGCAGGCGCTTGTCACGCAGAGTCATCCGGACTCCTCACTGCAGGGGGCGGATTTCTCGAATGATCCGGCAAAATACCAGGCATTCTACACCTGTGAAGAAATCCGGATTCACTATGGGGAGCAGTACGAGCAGTATTACGAGAAGGTCGCAGCTGCGGTG
>JAZQAA010000327.1:0-4999 GCA_045544975.1 Oscillospiraceae bacterium
CACCCTCCACCCGCTCTCTTGCAGAGTGCATTTTAAAAGTACGACAGCACCCTTCAAGGGTGCTGTTTTTTGTTTTCATCCGAAAACCCGCTATATCGCAGGAAATATCATACAGGTGCGGCATTGCGCAAATATCCGGCACTGCTTTCTGACAAAAGATGCCTGCTTCTTCTGTTATAATGAGGATATACCTATTTTTTACAGAAGAAAGTGAGGAGATTGCAGATGAAAAACAAAAGAAAATGGCTGCAGTATGAGGTGGTGCGGATGCCGCTTGGCTGTCTTTTTGCCGGGATCTGCGGAAGTCTGCTGACCGCAGGTACCGTCTGCGGAACAGCATCACCGCTTGCAGCCGCAGCAGCGGCAATTGTCCATCCCCTTTATGGGGTCAGTATCCTGCTTGGCAGCCTTTTGACCTTTGTACTCTCCGGATTGCAGGCAAAAATGTATTTTCTGATCTGTGCCCTTGTCAGCACAGTCTGCATCCGGATTTTGTTCTATGAGCATTACCGTCCCCATGTACTGGCGTTTCTCAGTGCATTTGCCGGCGTGCTCGGCGGTGCCGCTGCGGACTTTTTCTTCCGGACAAACCGTGGAATGTTCCCTGTTTTTGTACTGCAGGCATTGCTGCTTGGTGTAGCAGTGTATTTTCTTGCGGATGCGGCTGATTCCATTCGCAGACAGCATAAAGTCTATCTGGAATCCGGAAATCGTTTTACCTTTGCCATTGCTGCACTTCTTTGTATCACGGCACTGAGCGGACTCGATCTGGCATTCTGCAATATTGGACGAGTTCTTGGTCTGGCGCTGACACTCCATGCAGCGAAGCAATATCGATTTTCGGGCGGTACACTTTGTGGTGCACTGACTGTCTGCGGCGTCGTGCTGTGCAGCGTGCCGCTTGGGATGCCGCTTCTGTTCCTTCCCGTGACGGGAATGATGGCTGGCTTTCTTTCCGCACTTCCGAACGCGTTGTATGTACCTGTGTTCGCTCTGATTCAGCTTCTCAGCGCAGCAGTGTTTGACGGCAGCACGGAGCTGATTCGCATTCTGCTGGAGTTGTTCCTTGCAGGCGTGCTCTATGGCGTGACCTGCCATTCGGAATTGTTCCGCATCATCGCGGTTCGTCAGAAGGAGACTATCCCTTCCTCAGCAGCGGAAATGCAAGCGGGAGTGCTGTCCGGCAGTTTTCGTGCACTGCGTGAAGAAACGGAGGCCGTTATGCAGCGGCTGCGTCCCCTCTGCCCCGAGGAGCCTATGAGCATTGTGCATTCCTCGCTGTGTGAGGGCTGCAAGAATGAAAATAACTGCTGGAAGCAGCGCAGTGCAGAAACGAAGGCAGATCTGCAGAAGCTTCTGCATCAGCCGGAACTGCTCTCAACTCCAGAACTGCTGGGCAGCTGTATACGCCGTTCAAAGCTTGCAGATGTACTGTTTCGTGTGCGGAATACTTCAGCCATTGCTCAGATGCAGCGCTCTCACATTTTTGAACAGCGCGCCTCCATGCTGGAAATGCTTCGGCTGTTGGAGGAGATCGCAGACCGTTCTGCGCCGGATGACTCCACATATTGTCCTGACGAAACGGACGCATTGCAGAGCTTTCTGCGTCAATGCGGACTTTCTGACAGCAGAGCCAGCATCACTCGGCTGCATAGCGGCAGGTATACGGCGTGCATCAGTGCTGCACAGGATGATTTCCCGATATCGGCAGTCGGCGAAGTACTTACCGATCTCCTTGGTGTCCGGATGTGCGCGGCACAGGAGAATTCCGTAGTGAACGACCGGATGTATTATTTCTATCAGGAACCAGCCTACCGGCTTGAGGTTTCCCATAAAAGTGTCAGTGCGCACCATTATCCGCGCTGTGGGGATTCCTTTGAGATGTTCTTTGATCCCATGGGCAACCAGTTTCTTATTCTCTCCGATGGCATGGGAAGCGGAAATGCAGCGTCCCTCATCTCCCAAATTGCTGTACGCACTTTCCGGCAGCTTGTTGTTGCAGGACTGAAGGAACATACTGTTCTGCGGTTCCTGAATCTTCTCTTGCCTGCTGAAACAGGAACTGAGAATTTCACAACCATTGATATCCTCAAGCTCCATGCCGATTCCGGAACACTGGAGCTTATCAAATCCGGTGCGTCCTCCACCATTATCCGCCGCGGCTTACAGGTAAGACGCCTTGCATCGCCATCCTTCCCTGTGGGTATTGCGGCATTTACAGAGCCGTTCTGCAAACAGTGGAGTGCAAGTCCGGATGATGTCATCATGCTGCTTAGTGATGGTATCCATGAGGCACAGTATCCGTTTATCAAGCAGCTACTTCTCCAGAATCTTCCGCTTGATGAGATTGTGGAGGAAATCTGTGCAAAGGCACCTACCTTCTGCGGCGGTACTGCAAGTGATGATCTGACCGTCATTGCAGCAGCAGTCCGCACTGCACATATAGCATCGGAACTGGAAGCAGAGACGGCCTCACGCGCTCTTCAACCATTTGAAGCAGTAGCGGGTTAAAAGATATATGCAATTTAACCAAAAACAGCGTATGAAAATTATGATACTCTATGAAAATCGAACACAAGTTGTGAAAACCCTTGCAACAAAATACGATTTCTGATAAAATAGTATAGAAAGGGGGAGAAGCCATGATTGACAAACTGAATAACCCAAATGATTTTCCGCTGTATTTATTTTATCAAGGAAAAAATAGTGAAGCCTATAAATTCTTCGGCGTTCACAGTATAGAGGAAAACGGTGTCAAGAAGCATCGTTTTCGCGTATGGGCACCCCATGCAGAGAGCGTCTCTGTTGTGGGTGATTTCAATGAATGGGATCGTACCTGTCACCCGATGGAAGTAATTGCAGATGGTGTATGGGAAATTGTGATTGAGAATCTCAAGCAGTTTGATGTATATAAGTTTAGCATTGAAACTGCGGATCATCGTATTCTGGAAAAATCCGACCCGTATGCAGCACATTTTGAAACTCGTCCTGCAACTGCCTCTAAGATCTATGAGAGCAGCTACACATGGAAGGATGCGAAGTGGCAGGAATATAAGCAGAAGCAGGTTGTATATAAACGCCCGATGAATGTTTATGAGGTGCATCTCAATTCCTGGAAACATAATCCGGATGACACTGTACTTGATTATGTCACCTTTGCAAAGCAGATGATTCCGTATATGCAGGAAATGTCCTATACACATATCGAATTCATGCCCCTGACGGAATTCCCGTATGACGGCTCCTGGGGATATCAGGTGACCGGCTATTTTGCACCGACCTCTCGCTATGGCACACCCGATCAGTTCCGTGAGATGGTGGATTTGTTCCATCAGGCGGGCATCGGTGTGATTTTGGACTGGGTACCTGCACATTTTCCGAAGGATCCTTCCGGTCTGTGTGAGTTTGACGGCGGTTATTGCTATGAATATACTGATCCTAAGAAGATGGAGCACAAATCCTGGGGAACAAGAGTGTTCGACTATGGAAAGGGTGAAGTGTGCTCGTTCCTGATTTCCAGTGCCTGCTACTGGCTGGATGAATTCCATCTGGATGGCCTGCGCGTGGACGCGGTAGCTTCCATGCTCTATCTTGATTATGACAGACGCGATGGCGAGTGGACTGCCAATATCAACGGCGGCAACGAGAATCTTGAAGCGGTAGAATTCTTCCGCCATCTCAATGAAGCTGTCTTTGCAAAGCACCCCGATGTGCTGATGATTGCAGAGGAATCCACTGCATGGCCTCTCGTAACCAAGCCGACCGATATCGGCGGATTGGGCTTTAATTTCAAGTGGAACATGGGCTGGATGAACGATATGCTCCAGTATATGTCACTAGATCCGATTTACCGTGCTTTCAACCATGACAAGCTGACATTCTCGTTCTTCTATTGCTTCTCGGAGAACTACATCCTGCCGATCTCCCATGATGAGATTGTGTATGGCAAGTGCTCCATGATCAATAAAATGCCCGGTCTGGAAGGGGACAAGTTTGCGTCCTACCGTGCCTTCCTCGCCTATATGATGGCGCATCCCGGCAAGAAGATGCTCTTCATGGGTCAGGAATTTGCGCAGCGAAACGAGTGGAATTACGAAACCCAGCTTGACTGGCACCTGCTTGAACAGGAAGAGCACAAAACGATGCAGCAATTCACCAAGAAACTGAACAAGCTCTATCTGAATACCCCGGCATTCTGGGATAATGATGATTCCTGGGGCGGATTCAGCTGGATTTCCCATGATGATTACAAGCAGAGCGTGATTGCGTTCCGCCGAATTGCTGATGATGGAAATGAAGTCATCATTGTCTGCAATTATGTTCCTGTTGCAAGAGAAGATTATAAGATCGGTGTACCATTTGAAGGGGAGTATGAGCTGCTGTTCAGTACGGATGCCAAGGAATTCGGCGGTGCAGATCTTGCAAAGAAGAAGTACACGACCGATGAGTTCGGTATGCACGGCTTTGACCAGAGCATTTCCATGACGCTTCCGCCTTTGTCCGTCCTCTACCTCAAGCGTAAAGCTTCTAAAAAAACAGGCTCCGGCACAAAGAAAGCATCTGCAAAGACTACTAAATCTGCCGCTAAAAAATAGTCCTGACGGCAAATATAATGTGTAATCTTTTATCACAATGAATGTCATAATATAGAATTTAGGAGGAAAACTATGAACGCAAAAAAGAAATGCATCGCAATGCTTCTTGCCGGCGGTCAAGGAAGCAGACTCTATGCACTGACGCAGAATGTTGCAAAGCCTGCTGTGCCGTACGGCGGTAAATATCGTATCATTGACTTTGCACTGTCCAACTGCACAAATTCCGGTATTGATACTGTAGGTGTTCTGACACAGTATCAGCCTCTCAGACTGAATACGCATATCGGAATCGGTATTCCTTGGGACTTGGATAGAAATATCGGAGGTGTAACAGTTCTTCCTCCTTATGAGAAGAGCACAAACAGTGAGTGGTACACAGGAACTGCCAATGCGATTTATCAGAA
>JAZQAA010000328.1:0-3105 GCA_045544975.1 Oscillospiraceae bacterium
TGCCCATTGTTGTCTTCCTAAGACCGCTTGGCCTCCGACTTTACCCTGTGCCGCCAGACCTGCAATAATCAGCGCCGCACCTGCTCTGAGATCGCACGCCTTCACAGGCGCACCCATAAGCTTGCCGGTTCCGGCAATGACAGCAACTCTGCCGTCCACGGAAATATCCGCACCCATACGCCGCAGCTCATCCACATAACGGAAACGCTGATCCCAGACGCCCTCGGTCACAATACTTGTACCCTCGGCAAGCGTCAGAAGCGTTGCCATCTGCGGCTGCATATCCGTCGGGAAACCCGGATGGGGCTGGGTCTTGATGCTTGTCTTGACAAGCGGACCATCCACCCAAACGCGCACTGCGTCGTCATATTCTTCAATATTCACGCCGACCTTCTTCATCTTGTTCGTAATCGGCTCAAGATGCTTCGGAATGACGCCCTTTACAAGTACATCGCCGCCGGTAGCAGCTGCTGCAATCATAAAGGTTCCTGCTTCGATCTGGTCAGGAATCACTGCATAGGTTGTACCATGCAGATAGGAAACACCGCGGATCTTGATGACATCCGTACCGGCACCCATGATATCCGCACCCATGGAATTGAGGAAATTCGCCAGATCTACGATATGCGGCTCCTTGGCAGCATTCTCAATAATGGTCAGGCCCTCCGCCTTGACAGCGGCAAGCATCGCATTCATTGTCGCACCAACGGACACCACATCCAGATAAATCTGGTTGCCTCTCAGCTTGTCTGCGGACAGATCAATCATACCATGATCGTTGCAGCAATTCGCACCCAGTGCGGAAAAAGCCTTCAGATGCTGGTCAATCGGTCTGTCACCGAGGGGACATCCGCCCGGCATGGAAACCCTTGCCTTGCCGAATCTGCCCAGCAGCGCACCCAGGAAATAGTAGGACGCACGCATCTGCTTTGCGCTCTCGTAGGGTACACAGAAATCCCGTACACCCTTGCAGTCAATCAGATAGGTATCCGGTGAGCGCATATCCACCTTTGCGCCCAGCTCATACAAAATGCGCAGGCAGATGGAAACATCGCTGATATCCGGAACATTCTCGATGATACACGGTTCATCCGACAGCAGCACAGCCGGAATAATGGCAACTGCCGCGTTCTTGGCACCGCTGACCTGAATTTCGCCTTCCAGACGGCGGCCGCCCCGTATTACAAATTTATCCACGTTATTCTCTCCTTAAACTGCGGCTTCTCTCTGTTATTTTGCCGCAAGTGTATCATAATCGCTCTTATACCAGCGAATGTCACTGCCATCGTATTCCTTGACAGTCATCTTTTCAATCACAACATCCTCAAGAGGTCTGGAATAGGTAGGACTCTTCGGATTCGTATCCGTCTCTGTGTAGGAAATCTGATAGATGATGTCCAGACCATCAATGACCTGTCCGAACACAGTGTAGCCGCCGTCAAGATGGGGTGTACCGCCCTGCTCCTGATAAAGCGCCTTGGCTTCATCAGAAAAGGTGATATCATATCCCAGTCTGGCAGCATTGATCACATCATATTCTTCCTCATAATAGGAAAGATCGGCAAGCGTGTAGCTGTCCTGTCCGGTTACCACATAGAACTGGCTGCCGTCCGTTGTCGGTCCGGCACTGTTTGCATAGCAGAGCGCACCCGGCACATGAATGAGCTGCTTGCTCGTACCGCCGTCAAACTTGCCGCCCCAGCAGCTTTCGCCGCCACGTCCGGTTCCGGTGGGGTCACCGCCCTGAATCATGAAATCCGCAATCACGCGGTGGAAAATAATGCCGTCATAATAACCTTCCTCAGCAAGAGTCAGGAAATTCTCAGCAGCCTTCGGCATGAGATCGGAGAACAGCTTGAAGGTGACATCGCCATAACCGGCAATGGTCATCACAACAACCTTTTCACCCTCCTTGGGAGCGGTGTAGTTCATGACCTTCTCTTCGCTTGCACAGCCAGTCACACTGCCGGCAAGCATCACTGCACCAAGACAAACTGCCAATGCTTTATAGTTCATAGAAAGTTCCCCTTCTTTTGATTTGTTCTGTACAAATGGGCGCAATTCGACCGTACGCACGCACCCATACAACCTATTATACATCATTTTCCCATGTTTGTAAAGTCAAATTCCCATTTTTTCTTTAGTATTTAGAAAATTTGATGAGAATATTGATGTGTTCTCTATTTTCCTTGTGGAAATTCACGGCAATTCGTTCAATTCCGCATCTTCTGCGCCATATTCCGAAATTGTCACAGACAGAATTCTGCATTCCTCAATGGGAGTTGTATAGCCATTCATATTGGTTTCCAGCTCCACAGGCGCACAGGCAATCTGTTCCACAAGATCAAGACCTGCATAGGCCTGTCCGAAGATGGTGAGCTGCTGGGCAAAATTCGGCACACCGCCCATAGTAATAAACGCCTCTGCAAGTTCCTCACTGCTGGACGCTTCGCGAAGCTCGGTGATGAATTCCTCCGTAAAGTCAACGGAATTCACAACGAGGAAACGGCTTCCGGTGAAATACTTTGTACCGCCCGTCAGGCGCGCATAGAAGCCGCCCTCCACGGAGGTAGTCATTGCGCAAAGCGCACCCTTGAACGGCCAGAGGTTCTGGTGAAGCTCCCGCGGAATATGCTCATTCGACTCCTTCGCATCATCGAGCGCACCGGATTCCATATGGCTTCCGGCAGCGAAATAGACCTCATGCTTTTGTTCAAAAACATAGGTATTGTCATAGAAACCGCTTTCCGCGAGGGAAATGAACTGTGCAACCGTTTCCGGCGCATATTCGGGATAGAGCACCGCACGGATTTCGCCGAGGGAGGTTTCAATGATGGCAGTGGGGGAACCTTCGGGGATTTCCTGCATCTGCACAAGCTCCATTTCATCGGGATTAATGTATTTGTAATTCTTACTGGAGAGCATGACGATGAGGTAGAATACAAGGAAGCTGATGATGGACATAAGGATCAAAAAGATTCCCAAACGGGAGAGGACTTTTTTCTTTTTATTTGACTGCATGGCTTGTCTCCTTTTATCGTTGGCTAATTTAAACTACCCCACCCCCAACCCCCCTCCCCAATGGGGAGGGGGGTTTAAGGGAGG
>JAZQAA010000329.1:0-2471 GCA_045544975.1 Oscillospiraceae bacterium
CCCTTGGTGGCTTCTGCGTAGGCAGGGATTTCGGAGAAGACAACCTTACCGAAACTGGAGCTGTCATTCGGGTCATAGGAAAGGCTGTTCCATGCGGTGCCACCCATTACCACATCCATACGGATGCTGGAGCCTGCTGTGGCGGTTTCATTGAGGCTGAGGATGAAGTCGATGCCATCGGTTTCCTTGAGTACTGCATCATTGCTGCTGACATCGAGGTCGTCCTCATCCGTTGTCAGACGGACAACGAGCTCATTGGTCTTCTGATTCCACGCAAGCTTAAAGGAGCCTGCATCGCCGACCTGCTGCGGTGCCTGTACTTCCATCGCAAATTCCAGACCCTCGGCAGTGCCGTCATAGCCATAGGCTGTCGCGGTGTTGATGGTCTGCACCTCTGCATCGGTATCAATTACCGCATAGAAGGCATCCTTCGCCTGATAGTTTTTGTCGAAGAGAAGCGGATAACCGCCGATCCAGCTGGTGGAGTCGGTAATGCCCCAGAGGACAACTGCGGAGAGATTCACGCCGTCATCCTTCACCTTCTTGTACATCTCAAAGACCTGACGGTAACGCTCTGCAAGGGCAAGCATATCCTCGTCGGAATTGGACTTGATGTTCACATCAAGCTCCGTGATCTGGATTTCCAGACCCATTGCCGCATAGGTGCGGATGGCGTTTTCGTACTGTGCGATGGAGGGATTGCTCATGCTGATATGGGACTGCATACCCATACCGTCGATGAGATCCGCGTCCACCAGTTCCTGCAGAATATCGGTGCAGATGTAATTCATCTTGCTCTCGGCATATTCATTATAATCATTATAGAAGAGCTTGCAGCCTTCGGGTGCATACTGTCTTGCGAACTCGAAAGCCTTCTTAATGTAGCTCTGGTCGCCGTAGACCTGTACCCATGCGGAGCTGCCGGAGGATTCGTGGTTGGAGCCTGCCGGACGAATCGTACCGGAATCGGATGCCGCTTCATTCACCACATCCCACGCGTACACAGCGAGATCGGGGTACTGCTCGGCAATCGCAGCCATCACATTTTTGATGTAATTCTCAAGTCTCTGATCCATGATCTCCGGCGTTACCCAGTCGCCGCTTTCATCAAAATTTTCCTTGAAGAACCAGTCGGGCGTCTGGCTGTGCCACACGAGGACATGACCTCTGAGGGGCAGGTTGTTCTCCTCGCAGAACGAAAGCATTGCTGCTGCCTGTGAAAGGGAAACCTGCGGATTTGTCTGATCGCCGCCGTTTGCGTTCATATATGAGAGCGTAGCCGCCTGATCGAGAACGGACTCGGGCTTGAGCTCATTGCCGATGGTTACGCTGTTATAGTGCTTGAGAATGAGATCCTTGGTCGCTGCCTGCTGGAATTCGCTGCCTGCGACAGCACAGCCGAGCTTGAAGTAATCCGCATACACATCCTGAAGGGATGCGATATCCTCCTGAATTGCCGGATCGGGCAGGCGCTCTGCGGAAACATCATCCACATAGAAGCCCATGAGATCCTGCGCTGTGACGCTGGCATCGGGCTTGTAGGCGGTCTGCACATAGACATAGAAATTCGTTGCGCCCTCAGGAATGGTGCATTCCGTGCCGACATAGGTCCACTCGCCCTTGTTGGCGGTTTCTGTGTAGATCGTGTAGTAGTGCTCCACGCCCTCCAGATCGTACTGGAGATTGATGGAAAAGCCCTGTGTATCCGTCCAATCATCGCCCTCGTACATCACATAGCAGCCGAAGCTGTAGTAGCCGCCTGCCTGCAGGCAGAGGGTTTTGTTGCAGGTTGCGCCGTTCCAGAGCATTTCTCTGCCGTCGCAGTAAATGGAGTAGTCGCCGCTGTACGCTTGGGTGCTTGTGACCTCCAGTGTGGTGTTGGAGCCGCGGGTCTGCCAGCCCATGACAGTACCGTCATCGAAATTGTCGTAGAAGCCGTCCTCCGCGTCGGAATTCTCCACCTTCTCGCCGGTCACGACCACATCGTCAAGGTAGAAATCACTGAGCGTTGCGCCCTCGACATAGATCACCATATTGGTGGCGTCGGAGGGAACGGTGTAGGTTGCCTTGATTTCCGTCCAGGTTCCGGCAGAGGCATTGCAGCTTCCCATGTAGGAATAGCGTTCCTCGCCGTTTGCATCGGTGTACATCATCTGGAAATTGAACTGCTGGTTCTGACCGCCAACCTCCGTGTCATCGTACATGACATAGCAGCTCAGGTCATAGGTATAGCCGCCGTACATCGTGCCAATCACCGAGGCACCGGCACCATTCCAGGTCTGCGTTCTGCCGGTGATGTACAGGGATTTGCTGCCGCTGTGCGCTGCAGCATCGGAAAGGGACAGCACCGTGCTGCCCGAGGTTCTTGCCTTCCAGCTGCCGAAGCTGTCCTCGAAGGTATCGTTGATCAGCTCGACAGGCTCTGCACTTGCAACAAATGCAGCCATTGGCATGGCAGAAAGCACCATGGC
>JAZQAA010000330.1:0-3069 GCA_045544975.1 Oscillospiraceae bacterium
CCGAAGGTTTCACCGGTAACATACACAACATTCTTGTTAGGATCGAGCTGTACCAGTTCATTCTTAATCGCAGTTACAAGGTGGGTCTTACCGAGACCGGAGGGACCATAAATGAACAGCGGATTGTAGGTAGAAGCTGCATCCGTTGCCACTGCCTTACAGGCAGCATAAGCAAATTCATTGGATCTGCCGACAATGAATGTATCGAATGTATAGTCATAATCTGCAATTTCATAGCTCTTGCGCAGCTCTTCATGCTTTTCATCAAGCAGCGCATTATAATCAGGGAAAAGGGGCGGATCTGGAACAACCGGCGGCTTTTCTTCCTCACGGCTCTTGACTTTGAGGCAAAGGCGCAGGGGGAAGCCAACAGTCTGCTCCATTGCTTTTTCAAAATTTTCCTTGTATGTTGTATTGATAATACCCTGCTGAAATTCCGTCTGCACTGTAAAAACAGCTTCATTTCCTTCAATTCCGACTGGTGACATAGACTCAATCCAGGTTTTCATCGCAACATCGGAAATCAGCCCATTGTTGATACAATAAAGCTTGACCTGTTCAAAAACTTCATCAAAGGAATTCATTAACCACAACCTCCATTTTACAATTCTTATTATTTCTATTCTAACATAGAATTGTTGAAAAATCAAGAGTTTTTTTATAATTTTCAACAATTTATTATAATAATGTATGAGAGGGACGCAGGAGGGGGATGGATCCATCGGGAAAAAAACTCATTTCACATAACATTTTGTGAGTTTCGCCCAATCCCTCCATTGGCAGGATATCAAAAATGTATCATTTCCGGAAAATTTGAAAAAAACACTTGACAGGGAGGACAAGTTAGGATATAATAGGAGAGTATAAGAGTCATTGTGCTCTAACGATTTCAGGTGCATCTCATTGGCAGGCGCCAAGGAATGTACCGTCACCGAGAGGAGGAGAACGCATGAAAAGAACATACCAGCCGAAGAAGCTGCACAGAAAAAAGGAACACGGCTTCATGAAGAGAATGGCAACTAAGAACGGCAGAAAGGTTTTAGCTCGCAGGAGAGCAAAGGGCAGAGCAAGACTTTCCCATTGACGAGTCAGACCACAAATTATGTTTGTGGTCTTTTTGTTTTATAATAGTTTTGCAGCGCATGCTGCAGAGCTTGCATAAAAGAGGTAAACAGGTATGATGTATACAGAGGTTATGCGCCAGAATAAGCTGTTTCAGCAGTGCTATCATCGCGGAACATCCATTGTATCGCAGGATGTCGTCATCTATGCGAAACGGAACAATCTGCCTGTGAATCGTCTGGGAATTACGACCGGTAAAAAAATCGGCAATGCGGTCTGCCGCAGTCATGCAAGACGCCTGATCCGTCAGGCGTGGAGGGAAAATGAGCTGAATGCTCCCATTGGTCTGGATATTGTCATTGTGGCAAGAATCCATATCAATGAGGCAAAATCCACGGATATCAGCGATTTTCTCCAGAAAAAGGGAATCGCCGCCCTGCATAAAATCTATGCAGGGGAAGCATCTCCCCATCGTACAAGGAGCCAGCAGTCATGAAATCTGTCCTGCTGCTCCTGATCAGATTTTACAGAAAATGTATTTCACCCCTGTTTCCGCCATGCTGCCGCTATCACCCCACCTGCAGTGCCTATGCACTCCAGGCAGTCATGAAATTCGGTGCGGTAAAGGGGACGATTCTGGCTATTTCAAGACTACTGCGCTGCCATCCATGGGCAGTCGGGGGGATTGACCCCGTGCCGGAAACCTTCTCCTGGA
Source organism: Oscillospiraceae bacterium (assembly GCA_045544975.1). Lineage (GTDB taxonomy): Bacteria > Bacillota > Clostridia > Oscillospirales > Ruminococcaceae > UBA3855. Next base: position 1,778 of record JAZQAA010000330.1, read on the forward strand.
AGAAGATTCCTAAATATTTCTGGCAGAATCAGCGGCCATGACCGGGGAACCTATTGGATAAGGAAAGAGGTTTGTGAATTGGATTTTTTCATTAATATCATTGGTATCCCGCTCGGCTTCATTATGAAGCTGATCTATGATATCGTTAAGAATTACGGCGTCGCAATCATTATTTTCACACTGATTACGAAGCTGATTTTGTTCCCGATTTCGTATAAACAGCAGAAAAATTCCGCAAGAATGCAGCTGATTAACCCCAAGCTTGCAAAGCTGCGTGAAAAATACAAGAACAATCCCGAAAAGCTCAATGTCGAGCAGATGCGGCTCTATCAGGAGGAAAACATCAACCCCTACGGCTCCTGCCTGACGATGTTCATCCCCCTTATCCTTCTCTGGGGTGTGCTTGCGGTTGTATATAAGCCCATGACTTACATCATGGATTATTCTAAGGAAACCATCTCCGATGCAAAGGCAATTGTCCTGCAGCTCGATCCGGATTCTTCCATCAAAAAGGAAGAAATGCGTGAAGAGCTGTTCATCATGGAAACCATCATGAAGGACAAGGAGGCTTTCCTCGAAGCTGCAAAGGATTATGAATCCGTCGATGCAGAATTTGTCGATAATGTTACTGCATTCGGTGAAACCTTTACCATCGGCAATACCAATCTGAGCGAAAAGCCCAGTTTCAATTTCAAGGAAAACTCTACTATGTTCCTGTTCCTGCTGCCGTTCCTCTCCGGTATCGTGCAGCTGATCATGACCATCTATATGCAGGTAATGCAGAAGAAGCGCAACCCCGATATGCCCAATATGGGCTGCATGAATGTCATGCTCTATGGTATGCCACTCTTCTCCATCTGGCTGGCATTTACAGTGCCCGCCGGTGTAGGCTTCTATTGGCTGTGCTCCTCCCTTTTCTCCTTTGTGCAGTCCATCGGCCTGTATGCGTGGTTCAATGATAAGAGAGTGGAAAAGATCGGTGAGAAGGAGCGCGAAAAGGCAAAGAAGGCTCGCCGCCGTCCTTCCATGATGCAGATGATGCTTGAACAGCAGGAAGAGCTGAACCGTCAGAATGCCGGCAGATCTGCTGGTCCTTCCAATCGTGCAAAGTATTCCGATGATGATGATACACCCAGATTGTCCAGAAAAGAAATGGACGAATACAACAACGCTGTAATCCGCGAAGCAAGAAGAAGAATGGCGGAAAAATACGGAGATAACGAGAATCAGGATTAACCTGATCTGTTAGAAGTCGGAGGCCAAGCGGTCTTAGGAAGACAACAATGGGCACC
>JAZQAA010000331.1:0-9178 GCA_045544975.1 Oscillospiraceae bacterium
TATAGTTATAAGAATTACAATTGGTAGTTTCACTAAATAGAGCTACTGATTCGAATAATTTTTTAGGTAATTTCATAATTATTTAATTTAACAATTTCATATTTTCCATTGCGCAGCTGGAAGAAAAAAGCCGAAAACACCTTGCGTCGGCTCTAAAAGCATAGTCCCTGCATTCTGAAACAAACTATGAATAAAAAATAGAGTGACCAAGAATTTGGTCACTCTATGCACTTAACAATTTTCATCACTTTCACAGTCGGAGAAATATCCGGGATCCACCTCCTGCGGAACAAGAATAGAGAGCGCACGGCGGTGATTGCACACCTGAAAGGTGGACTGGGGTTCCAGATATTCGCCATCAATTGTCCACGGAACGCTCATATCGGACAAAAGCTCAATGGTGATATCCGATCCGCGGAAGCAGAGGCATTTATCATCCGCGCGAACCTCACGGATATCATACAAAAAATGAATGGCTCTCTGCAGTTCAATCGGATTGTCCGGCCGGCGGAGCAATGTCAATTCAAACTGTCCATCATCCAGACAGAAATCCTTGATATTCAGAAGTCCCCCCACACAGGCGGAATTTGTCACCATGCCATAAACAAACTCATCCTCAATCACCTGACCATCGCAGATCACACGCATCGGGAACTTCTGGATATTTGTGAGCTTTGTCAGAGAATTCATCACATACGCCATGGGACCCAGAACATTTTTAACGGACTGGGGCGTTTCATAGGTCACATCGGTAAAAGCACCAAATGCGGTAATATAGTTAAAACTTCTGCCGTTAACCGTTCCGATATCAATAAAGCGTTCGGTTCCTCCAAGGACTGCCTCCGCAGCTTTCAGAAGATCCTTCGGGATTCCAAGGCTTCTTGCGAAGTCGTTCTGCGAACCGCATGGGATGTAGCCAATCGGAAGCTTTTCGTCCGCATAAAGCATTCCGCCAAGGACTTCATTGAGGGTACCGTCACCTCCGGAACAGAATACATATTGGTATTTCCCAGAAGACGCGGCTGCAACTGCACAAACTGCTGCATCCTGAGGAGCCTGCGTTGGATGCACGGTCACCTCGAATCCAGCCTTTGTCATCATATCAATAATCAGACCAAGTTTTCCGCTTAAAGCGGCTTTGCCTGCTTTCAGATTAACAATATAATAGATGTGTTTCATGTTTTTTCGCTCCTTTCGCTGACAACTCTCTGTTTCATCCAGAAGCCCACAAATAACAGACATACTGCTACCAGACAAATCACAGCACAGAGGACATAGTTTCCTTTGGTAAAGCTATCACCAACCATTACTGAAGCTACAAGAGCCGGTGTTCTTGCAAGCGTGGCAATCATCAGAAAATGTCCTGCGCGAATTCTTGTCAAAGGCACCACATAGGTCAGAATATCCTTGGGGATACCGGGCAGCAGGTATAGTAAGAAAACAAGTGCTTCAAGGCGTTTTTCATGATGCAGTATCTGAAAGGATTGCATTTTTTCATCGGATACAAAAAAGCTGACAATTTTCTTTCCAAAGCATCGGACAAGCAGAAGAACAAGCAATGTACCCAAAAACGCTCCGATCAAGGAATACAAGCTGCCTCTCACAACTCCGAACAGCATCCCGGCGATAATTTCCATGGGGCCTCCGGGAATGAATGCAATCACGATCTGCATTGCCATCAACCCGATATAAATCATGGGGGCAAAGATTCCATACTGCAGAATCCGGTCAGATAATGCAAGCCTGCCTTCTTCCGTAGCAAGAAGATGACTCAGCGGCAATAAGTAGCGAAAACTGAGCCAGACCAGCAGGGCAATGACTATAAGGATGATTCCGAATTTTAAAGCTCTTTTCTGTTTCATCTATGTCACCAGTCTTTCCAACCCAAACCATGATATGGATATTTCGCTTTTATTATACCACCTTTTCACTCGAAAATCAATGCGCACACCCTGATTTTCATTTACCTTTCATCAAATCAACAAAAGAAAACCTCCCTATTAAGGGAGGTTTTCAAACGCGCCCAGATGCGCGGACGCTGCGCTGGTGAGATATGAGGGACTCGAACCCTCGACCCCACACTTAAAAGGCGTGTGCTCTACCGACTGAGCTAATATCTCACAACCATTTTATTATAACACAACATCTCAGAATTGTCAAGTGTTTTCCGGTGAATTTACAAAATTTCTGATTTCTTTTCACCGGAACAAGATTTTTCCTCTCCGCGTGCGTGGTAATCATCCAAAAAATGGTGGTAGTTTTCTCCACGATGATAGGAAATAATCGTATCCAGATTGACATTCTCCACACTGCGGAAGATATTGTTGTCGATGTTCGGATTGATTTTCTTCAGATCACGGATCAGGCATTTGATTTCCTGTCTTTTGGACTCACCAGTGCCGTCCTGCTCAGCAGTCTTTTCGGTAAAGCGGCAGGCGCACTGCAGAAACTGCAGATCATTATGCTTTGCCCAGGAAATGATGTCCTCTTCACGCACCATATAGAGCGGACGGATCAGCTCCATTCCGGCAAAATTCTGACTGTGGAGCTTCGGCATCATGGTCTGCACCTGCGCTCCATAGAGCATTCCCATCAGGATCGTTTCAATCACATCGTCGAAATGATGTCCAAGCGCAATTTTATTGCATTCAAGGCACTGTGCCTGATGATAGAGATATCCGCGGCGCATTCTGGCGCAGAGGTAGCAGGGATTCTGTTCCACATTGACAACGGCATCAAAAATCGTAGAATCAAAGATTCTGATCGGGATATCGAGGATTTCCGCATTGTCAATGATCCGCTGCCGGTTCACGGCATTATAGCCGGGATCCATGACGATATATTCTGCCTCAAAGGGGACATCGCTGTACCGCTGCAGGCGCTGGATACACTTTGCCATGAGCATGGAGTCCTTGCCGCCGGAAATGCAGACAGCTACCCTGTCACCGCTCTCAATGAGCTGATACTCCTTCATACCCTTGATGAAACGGTTCCAGATGGTTTTCTTGTATTTTTTGAAAATGCTGCTTTCGATTTCCTGTGCTCTGTTCATGGGGACTTCCTTCCGGTTCTGACGATAAATTTGCGTTGTTCTGTCTTATTATACCATAGATGGAGAGGAATTGCAAGATGATAAATATACCATTACACATGACTCATAAAATGCTCGAACACCCAATCAGTAAACCCAGAGCATTCATCAGGGGTATTATTTTGCTCTATCCATTCCGGCAAGATCCTTCAGCACCTCGCCTGCCAGAATGAGTCCTACAACGGATGGGACAAAGGCAGTACTGCCGGGTACTCTCTTTCTTGGCGAATCCGACCCTTCCTCTGCCATGACCTGTGCAATCGCTTCCTCGGACGCTTCGATGGGCAGTTCCTCGGAATAAACGACCTTGAGTTTCCGGATCCCTCTCTTTTTCAATTCTCTGCGCATCACCTTGGCAAGCGGACAGACGGATGTTTCATAGATATCCGCAACACGGAACGCAGTAGGGTCCAGTTTATTGCCTGCACCCATGGAACTGATGATGGGAACTCCGCATTTTTCTGCCTCTTCGGCAAGCGAAATTTTTCCGCTTACAGTATCAATGGCATCAATAATATAATCATATTGCGAAAAATCAAATTCCGATGCAGTTTCCGGAAGATAGAACTTCTGATGCGTCACAACCCGACACTGCGGATGAATGGAGAGAATATGCGCCTTTGCTGCATCCACCTTGTATTCGCCGATTGAATTATGCGTTGCAATCATCTGACGATTGAGATTGGTCAGCGCAACACGGTCATTATCAATCAGATCAATGGCACCAATACCGCTGCGGACAAGCGCATCAACGGCATGACCGCCTACACCGCCGATTCCGAACACGGCAACTCTTGCCTTTGCAAGCCGTTCCATGCCAGCACTGCCGAACAGCAATTCCGTTCTGGAAAACTGACTGAGCATTTGATTTCCTCCCATTCTGTAGTTTCTAATAAAGATTATAACAAAATTCTGCCCATCTGTCAACCGCTCCATTCAACAGAAAGCGCCCCTGCTGCTTGCAGGGGCGTTCCGTAATCAAACAATTTCTGTCACTGTGAAATCCTTATCCTCCACAGTTTTCTTTAATACTGCATCATCAACTGCTTCAGTGAGTGTGACAACCGCAGTCCCTTCCTTGTGGCTTACTTCTGCTGCAGCAACACCCTCAATCGCTTCGAGAGCCTTCTTAACGGTTGCCTCACAGTGGGGGCACATCATGCCTGTGATTTTCAGTGTTTTGTTCATGGTTTTCTTCTCCTTTTTATGTTTTCTTCTGAGCGGGCGATCCCGGTCAGTACGATACAATTGAAACAGATTCAGCCGCAGAGCATTGGTGACCACGCAAAAACTGGACAAACTCATTGCAGCAGCACCGAACATGGGGTTGAGTTCCAGCTGAAAGAGCGGAATCCACACTCCTGCGGCAAGCGGAATGCCGATTACATTATAAATAAACGCCCAGAACAGATTCTCATGGATATTTCTGAGCGTCCCACGGCTCAGACGAATGGCTGCGGGCACATCGGACAAACGGCTTTTCATCAGCACAATATCCGCTGCATCAATCGCAACATCCGTTCCTGCACCAATGGCAATTCCGATATCCGCACGAGTGAGGGCGGGCGCATCATTAATGCCATCTCCCACCATGGCGACCTTGCCTTCTCTGAGAAGGCGGCGGATGACCGCTTCCTTTCCATCCGGCAGTACACCGGCAACCACTTCATCCACACCTGCCTGCTTGCCAATGGCATTGGCAGTCAATGCATTGTCCCCTGTCAGCATCAGCACGCGGATGCCCATATTACGAAGCTCCTGGATTGCGCGGGTGCTATCCTCCTTCAAGGTATCTGCAACAGCGATCATACCAAGGAACCTCTGCTCCTCGCTGAAAAACAGCGGTGTTTTGCCCTCGGAAGAAAGAGCAGCAGCCTTTTCAATATTATCAGCATCCAATTTCAGAAGGCTCTCCATATATTTCAGACTGCCTGCATGAATCTGTTTTCCATGATGTGTGGCAGAAAGTCCGTTACCGGGCAGTGCCTTGAATTCTGTGACAGAATCTGCTGTCAGATTCTTTTCTCTGCAATAGGAAACGATGGCAGCTGCGAGGGGGTGTTCACTTTTCAGCTCAAGAGAAAATGCAATTGTAAGCAGTTCCTCCTCCGTTACACCGGAAGCAGGAATCAGATCCGTTACACTCGGCTCTCCTTTGGTGATGGTACCGGTCTTGTCCAGAACGACAATTTCCGTTCTGCCGGCTGCTTCCAAGGATGCAGCAGTTTTAAAAAGTATACCGTTCTTGGCACCCTTGCCGCTTCCGACCATGATCGCAACGGGCGTTGCAAGTCCGAGCGCGCACGGACAGCTGATAACAAGCACGGAAATACCGCGTGCAATCGCAAAGCCCACCGTCTGTCCGCAAAGCAGCCAGACAATCATGGTCACAAGTGCAATCCCTATGACACAGGGAACAAAGATGCCAGAAACCCGGTCTGCAATTTTCGCAATCGGCGCCTTGGTTGCCGCAGCGTCGCTTACCATCCGGATAATCTGGGAAAGCACCGTATCACCGCCGACCTTGACAGCTTCACACTGCAGGAAGCCGGATTGATTGATGGTAGCAGCGGACACCGTATCTCCGCAAGCCTTGTCCACCGGGATACTTTCACCAGTTAGTGCGGATTCGTTCACCGCACTTTCTCCCTGAATGACAATACCATCGGCAGGGATACTCTCACCAGGTCGAACAAGAAATATCTCACCCTTCCGGAGCTCCGATGCAGGAATTACGGTTTCATTTCCGTCACGCAGCACACAGGCTGTCTGGGGTTTCATTTTGAGAAGCTCCTGCAGGGCACTGGTGGTCTTCCCCTTCGCTCTGGCTTCCAGCAGTTTTCCGACGGTAATCAATGTCAGAATCATCGCAGCCGACTCAAAATACAAATCATGCAGACAATGCACAGCACCTGCAGTCTCTCCGTTGACCAGCAGTTCCGACATCCGGTAGAGAACAAAGGTGCTGTAGCCGAATGCCGCAGAGGAACCAAGTGCAACAAGTGTATCCATATTGGGGCTGCGCCGGATGAGCCCCTTAAATCCATTGATAAAAAACTTCTGATTGATCACCATCACAATTCCGGTCAGAAGCAGCTGCGTCAGTCCGATTGCAGCGGGATTTTCGGCAAGTCCTGCAGGAAGCGGCCAATTCCACATAACATGACCCATGGACAGGTACATCAATACAATCAAAAACAGCAAAGAACTCCAAAGTCTTCTTCGCATAATCGGCACTTCATGATTGTCAAGCTCCGGATCTGCGGTGGTTTGTTCAGCAGACGGTGAATTGTTATATAATGCCGCGCCGTAGCCTGCCTGTGTGACAGCCGCTATGATTGCATCAGTACTTGCGCTGCCCTCTACCCCCATTGAATTTGTCAGCAGACTAACAGAACATGAGCGCACTCCGGGAACGGCAGAAACCGCTTTTTCAACGCGTGAACTGCACGCAGCACAGCTCATACCAGTCACTCGATATCGTTCCATAATAACCTCCTTTTCCCTTTTAATTATATCCCATTCACAAAAACTTGTCAAATGGACCGTCTTCTCTGTTAACATGGGAAACCATGCACCCTGCAATTCTTGTACCTATCCTATCATGCGGTTTTTTCTTTCTTTTTTAGCAATTCTGTTCTTTGTGATTAAAAATGTCATAATTTTAGCACAATATTGCATTGTTTTTCTTAAGAATCTATGCTACAATGAAAACATAAAATTTGAAGCAATACAAGGCACAGTCGTTATGTGTGCGGTTCATCAAATTTTTTCTACACGGATGAACCCACACTCCGCCCTTCCCGGATAAAGCTGGTCAGAAAGCTCATCCGGTACAAACTCTGTAAAGCATCGCAGACCTGCATGAAGATGCTTCTGTCAACCTTCTTCTCGTCGGAGTGCATAGTCTAATCCATCTCCGGTTGTGGTGTCTGCGGAGCGCTTTGCGCTTTCATTCGATTGTATGTCCCATCAGGGCATCAATATATAGACCTCCCGAAATGGGAGACCATCTTCTCTTCATGGAAACAGTATTACCTACTGTTTCCCTTTTTTTATCCAAAACCTATTGAAAAATACTTCCGGATGTATTATAATAAAAGTAATCAGAAATTGAAAGGAAATGATGATTTGAAAATTGAATGGAAAACCTGCTTCAGGTTGGGGCTCAGCATCTTCCTGCTCTATCTTTGCATTCACTATTGGGGATTCATTGCAGGACTCGCAGGTGCAGTATTTTCTGCAGCATTCCCACTGCTGCTCGGTATTATCATTGCATATGTCATCAATCTGCCCATGGCTGCATTTGAAAAGCACTATTTTCCCAATCACAATACCAAATTCATTCAAAAAACAAGACGGCCTGTTTGTATGTGTGCATCGTTCATTACCGTAATAGCCGTCATTGCACTGGTTATGCTCCTGATGATTCCGCAGCTTGTATCCTGCGTCATGGTGATTATCAAGGAATTCCCGGTTGTCTTTCAAAAAATTGTCGTATTTCTTGAAGATCGGCATATTCTGTCTGAAGATATTGCTGTTTTCCTATCGTCCATTGACTGGCAGTCAAGAATTTCGGAAATCATCAGCATTCTCACTTCCGGCATCGGCAATGTTATGAGCACAGTATTCTCCATGATCACTACCATTTTTTCCGGAGCTGTGACCGCACTGCTGAGTACGATTTTTTCGATCTATCTGCTCGCGGATAAGGATCGTCTCCTGCGGCAGATCAATCACCTTCTTGATCGCTATTGCAAGCCGCAATGGACAGAAAAGGTTCGTCATGTATGTGACATTATCAATGATTGTTTCCGTCGTTTCATCATAGGACAATGTACTGAGGCAGTTATTCTTGGCGCACTTTGCTCACTTGGCATGACACTGCTCCAGTTCCCATATGCGCTGATGGTTGGTACATTGATTGGTTTTACGGCTCTGATTCCTGTTGCCGGCGCCTATATTGGTGCAGGTGTAGGTGCATTCATGATACTGACTGTCTCCCCCATTAAAGCATTGCTGTTCCTTGCATTCATTGTTCTGTTGCAGCAGCTTGAAGGAAATCTAATCTATCCGAAGGTTGTAGGCTCTTCAATCGGACTGCCGGGTATATGGGTGCTTGCTGCTGTTACAATCGGCGGCGGTATTTTCGGCGTTGTTGGTATGCTGTTCGGCGTGCCGATTGCAGCGGCAGCTTATCGCCTTCTGGAAGAAGATGTTCATAAATTCGATGAACCGGAAAACAGCGGCAAAGAGAATGATACGGAAACTTCCTCCGATACAGAAGCACCGCCGGATTTGCCTGCAAGCAGCAATCCGCCTGAAGCAGCTGTATCAGCGCAATCTTCAAAATAATAAAAAAGATACACCGTTCTGCTAAAGTTTTTGCAGAACGGTGTTGTTGTTTAGAAAATACCGGTCAGAAAAATTTCGATTCCAATGAGGATCAGAATGATACCGCCAAGCATTGTTGCCTTCCCTGCAAGCTTGGTTCCAAAGGTTTTACCAATATGGAGCCCACCCATACAGATGATAAAGGTGACTGCAGCAATCAGAAGAGAACAAATAAGTGCCATAGAAAAGCCATAATCCGCAATCGTAAAGCCAACGGACAGCGCATCTATGGAAGTCGCGATTCCCTGCAGAAGCAGTCCGCCGATGCCTACTCGCGCAGGTTCTGTTTCATCAGACTCCTTCCGGGCATCGAGCAGCATTTTTCCGCCAATGAATAACAGAAGAATCAATGCAATCCATGGGATGAGTTTTTCAAAGGAACGAAAATACTGCACGATCGTATGTACACAAATCCACCCGAGCATGGGCATTAACGCCTGAAATCCAGCGAATACGCCCGCAATTCCGCACATTTTGGGTACACGCATTTGGGGTTCATTGAGACCATTGGCAAGGGAAACTGAAAATGCATCCATGGCAAGTCCCGCTCCCAGCAGGATACTGTTAAAGAAAAACATGACATTCAGATTCATTCGACAAAACTCCTATCTTCATAATAAAAACCCAGGTACAGCCAAGCCATACCTGGGTAAACATCTGAACAGAGAGACACCACGCATAGCTTTGCAGTTA
>JAZQAA010000332.1:0-5637 GCA_045544975.1 Oscillospiraceae bacterium
TGGAGGACTGTGATATCTATGATACAGGCAATGTAAGCCCCCAGTACGGCGAGGGTGTGTACATCGGCAGTGCCTATTCTGCGGAAGGCTATGACTTCAACTGCCACTACAACACAGTGAGAAATTGCCGCTTCGGTCCGGATATTACAGCGGATCATGTGGATATCAAGGAATATACCATCGGCAATCTTGTGGAATACTGTACCTTTGACGGAACCGGCATCCAGAATCTCAATGGCGGCAACAGCTTCATTGAGGTCAAGGGCAACAATACCATTGTGCGCTGGAATACCGGCTATCGCAACGGCAATGAGAATGTCCTTTATGGCTTTGATCTTGCACAGCAGGTCGAGGGGTGGGGACAGAATAACCAGTTCTATGAAAATACGCTCTACCTGGATACAACGGACTGCTATGAGGTCAAGGGCTGGAATTGTTCAGCGCAGGTATTCCGCAATACGGTGGAACCGGCAGACATTCTGTGTGACGGCAATCGTATCATGCAGGTGCTGGGCTTTGAGTATGACGGCGATGTGACGGAGGATGGTCTGCTGAATGATGAGGATCCTGCCCGTCTGCAGGATTACCTGCTCGGCAGGGATGTTCCATATATTTCAAATGATAACGCAGATACGAGCGCAGATGCGCATCTCGATGCCTTTGATCTGTGTATTCTCAAGCGCAAGATGCTGTCCGGCGATACTGGAACGCCCAGAATTTCTGTGGAATTCACCAAGGAAGAGGACGGCTACTGGCGTATGTGCGATGGACTCAGCGAGAGAACGCTGACATTCTATCTCACTGGAAGTGCCGGCGCCCATGTGAATATGGGATGGGGTTATTATGACCAGAACTATGTCAATGACGATGGTTCAACCGGAAAATGGATCCAGAATTCCATTGGCAACTATTATTTTGATGAGAACGGAGAAACTTCGATTACCGTTGAAGTTCCTGCAGATGCAAGAAGAATCGGACTGGATGTCTACGGTTATCAGAATGATGCCGGAGATCTTGACCAGAGTGGTTTAACGCTTACAAAGGCGATTGCGGAATAATAACGATACGGGCAGCCCCTTCATTGGGGCTGCCTTTGCAGGAAGGGGAATTGTATGGATTGGAAAAGAATACTTGCGCCCGTGTTAGCGGCAGTCTGTCTGTGTTCTGGAGGGGCACAGGCCTTGCCGGCATCCTCGGAAACGGAGCATATTACGGAGCTGCAGGGTACTTTTATTCAGCCGTGGCTCTATGCGACCTATGATGAGGATCGATGGCACGCAGAAATGCAGATCATGAAGGAGATCGGCATTGACTATCTGATCATGGGTGATGTGGCGAATCACAATACGGATGGTACCTGGACGGTCTATTATCCTTCCGAGCTGGAGGTGCTGAAGGACTACTATGTCTATGATGCGGTCAGCAATCTTCTTTATTATTGTGATCTGTATGATATCAAGCTCTATCTCGGCATGGGGCTTGACTGCGCATGGAACAGCGATCTTACCACCGAAGCAGGCAGAGAAGCCAACCGTGCCTATATGGAACAGTGCAACGCAATTACAGCAGAGCTTTTCGAGAGATATAAGGCGCAGTATCCGGATACTTACTATGGCTTTTATTTTGTAACGGAGCTGTTCAATACCCATTTCATGGAAACGGATGAGGGAATCTCTGCCTATGCGCAGGGACTTGAGGAAATGTTCACCATGGTGATCGAGGGCTGCAATGCACTGGATCCTGAGATGCCGCTGTTGTTCAGTCCCTATGTAAATATTTTCGGCTATGGCTTTTCCTGCATCAATATTGACCGATTTACGGAGTATTGGACGGAGGTGCTAAGCCTGATTCCCTTCCGTGACGGGGATATGATCTGTCCGCAGGACAGCTGCGGCGGAGGCGGCAATGACATCGCGCATCTCGGTACATGGATGGCGGGCTATCGCAATGCGGTGGATCGTGCAAATGCCATTCGCGGTACAAAGCTTCTGCTTGGCACCAATGCGGAGATGTTTGTTTCACCGGATGCCTCCCGAATGAGCAATCCGCATGGGATTTCCTATGTGGGAACAAAGGATGTCCGGGATTTTACGACAAGACTCGAGATTGCAAAGCCCTATGTGGACGCGCTCTTCTGCTTTGCGTATCCGCATAACTATTCTCCCTACAATGCAATGCCGCAGTTCCATGAGAATTTTATGCACTATCTCGAAACAGGAGAAATCGAATCCGAACCGCCCACACCGCCGACAGTGATCGCAACCGAGGTTGTGATTGCTGAGGATGCTCCACATCTGCAGATTTCCTTCTATGGAATGACGGATAACACGGCGGTTGCACAAACCAATATCTATAAAAACGGCGTGCTGTATGATTACCTCGTTCCTGGTGTGAGCCTTGGCGGTTCCGGTTCAAATACGACACAAAATGTCTGGATCGACTGGGAATTCGATCCTGCCTCTGAAACAGCAGTCTATGAATTTGAGTGCGTTGATGTCTGCGGAAATGTCTCTGAAAAGAGCAGCTATACCGTAACACCGGAGAACACAAACAATGGCGTTCTTGCAACGGATCCTGACAATGCTGAAGAAGCTGTCAGCTGGAACCGTTCGGATCTGGATTACCTTACTTATACCATTTCCGGCAGCAGTATCCGCATTACGGGCTGCGACAAGTCCGCAGAGGAAATTGTAATTCCTGATACCATTGAGGGGCTGCCTGTGACTGTCATTGACTGGTATGCCTTCGAAAACTGCAATAAGCTCAGAGAAGTGACCATCCCCGAGACAGTCACACATATCAGCCGCTATGCCTTTGCGCATTGCATTTCCCTTGAGCAGGTGAATTTGCCTGCTTCTCTCTACGCAATTGAACAGTATGCTTTCTATGACTGTCCGAAGCTGCAGGGCGTGTCATTGCCGGAGCATCTTGCCATCATTGAGACAAGAGCCTTCTGCGGCTGCGCTGCCATTACAGAGGTGACAATTCCGGCTTCCTGTACATCGGTAGGGGAGTATGCCTTCCTTGACTGCGATGCACTCACCATGATCACAGTGGAGGGAACACAGACGGAATTCGGGCTGCGTTCAATGGGCTATGCTTATGATAATGGCTACGGCGTGCCGGAGGATTTCCTTCTTGATGCTCCTTCGGGAACGGCAGTGCAGTATGCGGAGGAAAACGGTATCCGTCTGCGCTCTGCGGTTCTTTATGGAGATGTGAATGCCGATGGAGCGTTCTCGGTTATGGATGTGATCATGCTCCAGAAATGGCTGCTGCACGCAGGAAATATTAGTGACTGGCAGGCGGGCGATATACAGAACGACGGAAGACTGGATGTGTTCGATCTGCAGAGAATGAAACAAAATCTGCTGACATCATAAAAAGGGGGACAGGATGCGGAAAAGATTGACCGCGCCGAACCATCTGTTCGGTATGGATCTGCTCAGAATCTGGGCAATGTTTTCGGTACTTGCACTGCACTTCTTTCTTTACAGTGATTTCTATGTACTGCCGGCGAAGGGTGTGCCAATGCTTATTGCCACTGTATTCCGGACACTGTTTTATCAGTGCGTGCCATTGTTTCTGATGATGACCGGTGCCCTCAAGAGGAATGCTGTGTTTGGGAAGGAACATTATGTAAAGCTCATTCCTGTGCTGCTCAACAGCATTGTTGTGGGCTTGCTTGTGATGGCGTATAAAATCCTGTACTTAAAGCAGGAATTTCCGGTTCTTGCATGGCTGCAGACACTCTGGAGATTTGAACAGCCAAGTTATGGCTGGTATATCAACCTCTATCTTTCACTCTACCTTCTGATTCCGCTGATCAATGCTGGATACCATGCGCTGGGGAAAAGGAAACGGAAGTTTGCAATGGTATGCTTGTGTATCTTTGTCACGATGGCGGCAGCCAGTATCAACCGGATTCCGCTGCCTGGACAGGAGCTGAGCAGTATTGGCTTTGTTCCGGATTACTTTAAGGAAATGTGGGCACTTGGATATTACATGGCAGGAATGTACATTGCGGAATTCAGACCGAGAATCAATCGGTTTGCAGGAGCTTGCGCGCTTATCATTGTGCTGTTCCTGATTGCGATGGCAAATCAGGGTACGACAACGGGCAATTTTTACGATGGCGTTCATTTTGAGAATGGCGACTGTGTGAATCTTCTGCCGGCTTGCTTGATTTTCCTTCTGCTCTATGATGTTGAGGTAAAGTGTGTGCCGGTGCGAAGGGCTGCGGCGGAGATCGCTGCACTATCCATGACGGTGTACCTGTTCTCATGGATCGGCGATCAGTTCTGGTCTGCAAGACATATGGTCGATTTTGCAGGCCCGCAGAGCTATCCCGGGCTGTTTTTGCGGATTGTTCCGCTGCATTTTGTATGCTCTTGTGCCTGCAGCTTCGTCATTGCAAAGGCGGTGCAGCTGTGCAGCCGGCCGCTGATGCGCAGTCTTATGGCTTCCGGCAGAATGTCTAAAAAAGCAGGCTGATTCCTGTGCTTTGTGTAGAATCCATCTGTTCCGCGTTGACATTTGCCCACGATCATGCTATAATGATAGCAAATCGGGGCATTAGCGCAGCTGGGAGCGCGCCACACTGGCAGTGTGGAGGTCACGGGTTCGAACCCCGTATGCTCCACCAGGTGAAATGACGAAAAATAGCCATCCTTTCCGAAGAAGGGATGGCTTTTGTGTTACTGTTCGTTGTTTTCCTGTCTTGCCTTGACAAATGCTGCAAGCAGCTGCATGGTCTTTTCAATGCCAAGCTTTGCCGAATTGACGCAGAGGTCATAACCTCTTGAGTCGCCCCATTTCAGCTCGCAATGGCTGTTGTGGTAGGCTTTGCGCTTTCTGTCATGGCGCTTCATGATGGAGAGAGCAACGGAATGTGTCACCTTGCGCTTTTCGCAGGTGCGTGCTGCCTTAAAGTCCTGATCCGCAAGAATGAAGCATTTGATCAGTCCGGGATATTCCCTGAGCACATACTCCGCACATCTGCCGACAACAACAAAGGACTCGCCGCTCTTTGCTTTATCGCGCAGATAGTCAAACTGGAAATTGGCAATGATCTCCTCAGGAGAGTTGGACATACCGCGTACCGTTCTGGAAATAATCGGGCGTCTTGCCTTTTCATCGTATTTCTTCAGCTTGTTGACATTGACTTCTTTTTCGTTGGCAATTTCATCGAGCATATTTCTGTCGTAGAAATTGACTCCCAGCTCTTCTGCAAGCTTGCGGCCGATATCATGACCGCCGCTGCCGTATTCTCGGCTGATTGCAATAATCATCTGATGTTCCATAGACTTTTCCTCCCGTTACTATTTGTGATAATCAATCAAGATTTTTCTTTTCTTATTTATAAATACACCGCGCAGATATATACTGTACTGATCAGCAGGACAATGAGCGTGATGGGCGCAAGCTTCTTGCAATATTCGCCCCAGCCGATCGGATGACCTGCCTTAGCGGCTACGGAGGTGCCGACTACATTTGCAGAAGCTCCGATGGGTGTTGCAGATCCGCCGATGTCCGTACCCATTGCCAGTGACCAGGCAAGTGTTTCCAGAGAAACGCCGGAGGTAGCGGACAGGGTTTTAATGATGGGGAGCATGGTGGCTGCAAACGGAATATTAT
>JAZQAA010000333.1:0-7433 GCA_045544975.1 Oscillospiraceae bacterium
GTCTCAGTCTCGGTCTCAGTCGGATCTGTCTCAGTCTCGGTCTCAGTCGGATCTGTCTCAGTCTCAGTCGGATCTGTCTCAGTCTCGGTCTCAGTCGGATCTGTCTCAGTCTCAGTCTCGGTCGGATCTGTCTCAGTCTCAGTCTCGGTCGGATCTGTCTCAGTCTCAGTCTCGGTCGGATCTGTCTCAGTATCCTCAACCTCAGTTGTTGTGATCTCGATCACTCTCTTAACCTCGAGTGTAGCAGAACCGGACATACCGTCCACGCTTGCATCAGCAGATGCCTCAACAACCTTGTAAGTAGTGATAGTGTCAACTTCCAGGCCCTCATCGAGCATGGTGTTGATCTCAGCGATCAGAGCAGCCTCTTCATCAGCTGTCAGATCATCTTCCATCATTGCTGTACCCTCTGCAGAAGCTGCGCCAGCTGCAACAGAACCGGATACTACGATATCGCTCAGTGCATAAGCAACTTCCTCGATATCAGCCAGGGAAACATTCACACTGTAGCCGCCAGCAGCAACTGCCTCATTTACCTGAGCCATAACAGCCTCAAACATGGAAACTACATTCTCCTTAGCCAGAGCCTCGGAAACAGTGTTCGGAAGATTCTGAATCTTCTCGCTGTCAGCGTGAGCTGCCTTAACCTGTGCAATCAGATCGTCGCAGTCAGAAGCCTCGTAGGACTCAGCAGAATCCTTAGCCATTGCCTCATCGTACTTAGCCTGTGCATTTGCCAGAGTGTCGTTGTAGTAAGCAACCAGCTCACTGTAGTCAACGCCAGCCTCAGCTGCATCAGCAGCAATTGCGTCAACCTTGTCCTGTGCATAAGCCAGAACCTCAGCAACTGTCATTGCCTTGCCGTCAACAGTCATTGTAGCTGTGCCGGAAATGGTCTTGCCCTCATACAGGCCCAGAGTATCAATCTTGATAACTACCTGTCCATTGATTGTGTAGTCAGCTGCGTTCAGAACGCCGTCTTCCTCAATCTTCAGACCCAGCATACCAGCCAGATACTCAACATCAGCTGTAACAGTAACATCATCTGCATTGAAGGAAACAACTGCGTTTGCAGAGTTTGTCAGCAGACGCTGTACAAAATCAACAGACCATCTGTCGGAAGAAACGGAGTTTGCCAGAGCTGCTGTATCGATGGTGTAGGTTGTGCCCTGCAGATCGCCCAGTGCTGTGTAAACTTCCTTGTTCCAGTTGGAATACTGCTCGTAAACAGCATTTGCCTCGATCTCGGTGATCTCAGCGGATGCATCAACAGTTGTGAAGGTGTCCTTTGTGATTTCCTTCAGAGCTGCATCGGAATCAGCAGCAAAGGAAGTCCACAGAACAGTTTGTGTCAGAGCAACCGGTACTGCAATTGCAGCAGCCATCGCTCTTTTCAGAAATGACTTCTTCATTGTTCGATTACCTCTCTCTTCTTTTGAATAAGTATTCTTTGGACTGGCAGAACACATCGCAATCCATATAAACTGCCTTATATGTCTTTTTCCGCCCAATGCCCTAAACATCTCGGCGTTATAGCATACGCCAAAACATTTTATACTACATATTTTAGCACATATTTTTCGGATTGTCAATACAACTTTCCGTTTTTCTTTGAAAATATTGCATGAACATTCCGTCCATTTTTATAACAACTGCACAAAGAAACCAGTTTTTTTACCATTTCGTCACCCTCAGTTGCGCATTTTGCACAAATCGCAGAAAGCGGACGAAAATGATGCCCTTCGTCCGCTGCTGTCAGTACTTTTTGTTAATCCTGGGGCTGTTTTACTTCCTCAAGTGTTACATTTACAGCGATTTCCGTACCAGCGCGGTATACGCGAAGTGTAATGGTATCGCCTGCATTATATTCATTTTTCACAGCATTCAGCTCATCAGTGGTGGCGACTTCCGTATCCTGAATGGCAACGATGACATCGCCGATCTTCAGACCAGCCTTATCCGCTGCACCGCCCTCGGTAACGGAGTACACATACACACCCTCAGGAATATTGAAGCGCATCGCGGTGCTCTCGTCGATATCCATGGAGGTAATGCCGAGCTGGGGTCTGCCGGACACATAGCCGAAATTAATGAGATCGTCAATGATCTCGGCAGCGTCGGAAACCGGAATTGCGAAGCCAAGTCCTTCCACGCTTACAGAGGAATAGGTTGACGAGATCTTTGCGGAGTTGATGCCGATCACCTGTCCGTAGCAGTTCAGCAGCGGACCGCCGGAGTTACCGTTATTGATGGCAGCATCCGTCTGAATCAGCGTCATCTTCTTCTCATTGATCACAACCTCGCGGTTCATTGCAGAAACGATGCCGCAGGTAGTTGTACCGAACAGTTCAAAGCCGAGCGGGTTTCCAATCGCCACAACCATCTCGCCGACCTGAAGCGTATTACTGTCTCCGAATTCCGCAGCCGTCAGCCCGGAAGCATCCACCTTGAGAACTGCAAGATCCGTTTCGAGGTCATAGCCGACGATGTCTGCATCATACTCCGTTTCATCGGACATCAGAACGGATACGCTGACTGCTTTTCCATACCCCTCCTGGCTGTCGTAAATACAATGCGCATTGGTCACAATATAACCATCCGAGCTCATCACAATACCGGTACCGGCACCAACAAACTGCTCCGTCTGTCCATAGTTAAAATAGAAGTCATAGTAGTTGTTCGGCGTTCCTTCAAACACCGCGCTGACACCGACAACGGAGGGCATCGCCTTGTCAACGATCTCAGGGATACTCATAGCGTCCTCGGGAGTTGCCATGGTAATCCAGCTGACAGCAGGATTCTTAGGAGTTTCTTCTTCCTCCTCATCCTCTTCCGTCTCTTCCTCCTCGTCCTCATCGTCCGTTTTGTCCTCTTCCTTTGTGCGGTCCACAGTGGAGATTGCGCTCTCCTTCTCTCCGAAAATTTTATACAGCTGAATGGAGGACCCGGAAACCAGTGCCAGTGCCGCAATCCATGCAACTGTCTTGGCAATGGCTTTGCCAATGCCCTTCTTTTTCTTCGGAGGCTCCGCAGGATCGGAGTAGTAATTTACATAATTCGCAGTACCGGGATTCTGCTCGTAATTAGTTGTCTGTTCCTCATTGTTATTTCCGAACATGGCAATCATCCTTTCTTCTATGCAACAGCGGATGCTGTGTGATTTCTTTCGACATTATTAATTATACTCCCGAATGTGATAAATGGATGATAGCCGCCGGAAAAGCCGATTAAAGCACCGGGAAAAGAGCATCCCCGGAAAAACACCCGCCCTGCATAACGGCAGAGCGGGCAGTTTCTTCTATATATTATATAGTATCATCCAGATAGCAGTCGAGATGGTAGCGCGGACGGCGTTTGGATTCGAGATAGATCTTGCCAATATATTCGCCGACGATGCCGATACCGAGCAGCTGCAGGCCGCCGATTCCCCAAACGGATACAGCAAGGAAGGTCCAGCCGACAACGGTATATCCAAGAAAATGCCGGATCAGCACATAGATCAGCATACAAAGACTGACAAGGAAAATCGCCACACCGAGAAAAGTGATCATCCGGATGGGCTTGACCGACAAGGAGGTAATGCCCTCAAAAGCAAAGGCGAGCATCTTCTTGAGCGGATATTTCGATTCACCCTGCATTCTCGGCGCACGGGAATAGCACACCACATCCGAGCGATAGCCCACCATGGGAATCAGGCCGCGCAGGAAGAGGTTGACTTCTTCATAGCCGGACAGCTCCTCGAGCACCCTGCGGCTTGTCAGGCGGTAATCGGCATGGTTATAGACCATGTCCACGCCCATGGCACGCATCATTTTATAATAGCCTTGCGCGGTGCCGCGCTTGAATGCGGTATCGGAAGTGCGGTCATTGCGTACGCCGTAGACAATCTCGCAGCCTTCGCTGAACTTTGCAATCATTCCATCCATCGCATTGATATCATCCTGCAGATCGGCATCCATAGAAATCACAGCATCGCAGCGGTCACGCACGGTCATCAGACCCGCAAGCAGGGCACGCTGGTGTCCATAATTCCGCGAGAGCTTAATGCCCTGAAAAAGCTTATCCTGCTCATGCAGCTGTGCAATCAGCTCCCAGGTTCCGTCCTTTGAGCCGTCATCCACAAACACAACCCTGCTGTCTTCGGAAATCATCCCCTGTCCCATGAGCGCAGAAAGCTTTTCACGGAGCTTTCCGGCTGTAACGGGCAGTGCCTCCTCCTCGTGGTAGCAGGGAATCACGAGGTAGATCACAGGGGGTCTGCGCATTTCTTCCATCATACTGCTGCTTTACTCAATCCCAGGTGGGAGTTCCGCCGGAGCCTTCAATTGCCGCATAGATCAGCACCTTGGAAGCATCGGTCGCATCGGCTGCACCGTCACCATTCACATCTGCAGCAAGCTCCTGATTGTTGTAGAGCGTACCGCTGCCGCCTGCACCGGTATCCGCAGCATGGAGCAGAATGAGGGATGCGTCCGTTGCAGAAACAGCACCGTCATTGTCCACATCGCCGGTTTTGAGCTCTGCGGTTGCTGCAATGATCATATCAGCGATCAGACGATGGCCCTCTGCGCTGGGATTCAGATCCAGCTCATCAAGATTTACATACTGGTACGCATAGCCCTTGAAGGCAGAATGCACATCAATAACAGTTGCATCATACAGATCGGCAATCTGGTTCAGGGAATGATTCACAGAACCATCCGTGCTGTCATTGAGATTATTGGAAACTGTATTGCAGATGGTGGAATATGCCATCTGACGGTTTGCGGACAGCTCAGAGAAATTCTCCACTGTATCAATGCAGTTGTAGGCATTCTGGTATACCACCTGTGCGTTGGAGTATACGGAGAGCTTCTCACCGAGGGTAAGCATATTCGCAGCAGCAGCTGCGCGGTTCTTCTTGACAGCATAGGTCAGATCAGCAGCGTAATTCTGCAGGTCGGACTCAGTTACGCCGTAGTCAGCGAGCTGTGCTGTAAAGACATCCGCAAACTTCTCAAAGCCGAACTTATCCATGAAGCTCCAGGAAGTATCCATGAAATCATCCATCATATCGTGCATACCCACGCTGACAAGGATCAGATCCGCACTTTCCAGTGCTGCCTGTACCGCTTCATCCTCAAGAGTGGTCAGCAGATCCGGAATGGTGCAGTCATCCACGCTGTAGTCATATAAAGTGCAGAATTCATAGGTGGCGCAAATCATGTCCACATAGTCTACTTCGAGGTAGGTGGTTTCAAACTCGCCGTTTTCGTTTCTGACAACCTGTGCGCCGCTGGAAACACTGTCACCGAGTACAACAATGACAGTACCGTCATCCTCTGCAGATGCAGGAACCGCACTCATCGTCAATGTCATCGCTGCTGCAAGAACGGCAGCCGTCAGCTTTCTGAAATTATTTTTCATGCTTCATACCTCCATTAGTATCAATTACTTCATCCTTATTTTTCTGCGGCTGCAAAGCCGTTACTCTTATTGTATAACATAATACCGCCCTTGTCAATAGAAGCAAAGGCGGTAAATGGCTGAAATTCTTCCCATTTTCACAAAAAATTTACTTATAGCGTTTCTTGTGCAGCAGAAATACTGCCACAATGGCTGTCACAACAATGGACAGCACGGTCGGGAACCAGGTCTGTGCAATCGGAAGTCCTGTGGTGTTCATGCCGTAGAAGCTGAAGATCATCGTCGGGATTGCCATAATAATGGTAACAACGGTCAATCGCCACATGACAAAGTTCATGTTGTTTGAGATCACGGACGCGAACGCCTCCACCATACTCGACAGAATGCCGGAATAGATGTGGCTCATCTCAATCGCCTGACGCACCTCAATGAGGACATCTTCCAGGAGATCCTGATCCTCCTCATAGAGCTTGATGGTTCTGCCGCGCAGGAGCTTTTCGATGGTCACCTCGTTCGCCTTCAGGGATGTGGAGAAGTACACGAGGGATTTTTCCAGCTCAAGCATCTGCACAAGCTCCTTGTTCTTCATGGCGCCGCTGAGCTTCTGCTCCATGATATGGGAGGTTTTGTCGATCTGTTTCAGGTCCTGCAGGTAGACTGCAGTAATGCGCAGCAGAAGCTGCATGACAAAACGCGTTTTCATGCGTGTCTGCACACCGCGGACAACGCCCTCCGCCATATCGCGGATGACACGGCTGTCCTTGAGAGAAATCGTGAACACATAGTCATCCGTAATAATGATGCCCAGTGGCACGGTAAAGAAGAGGATGGTTTCTTCGGTCTGAATTTCGGATACGGCTGTATCGACGATAATCAGCGTCTGGTCATCCTCGCGCTCGATACGGGACGATTCCTCTTCGTCGAGGGAGGAACGGATAAAGCCGCTGTCCAGTCCGTAGCGTTCAATCAGCTGTTGAATCTCCTGCGCCGTCGGATCCACAACAGAAATCCAGCAGCCGGGCGCGGGGGATGCAACCTGTCTGACGCAGTTATCCTGCGTCTGATAGAAATGAATCATGATGATGCCGCCTTTCTATGCTGACGGCATACGGATGCCGTCAGGTTTGTAATTCGCTCGCCCGTACGGGTCCGTACTCATGGAATTCACCTCCGGTAATCAAAATCATTCGGCTGCCTGCAAGCAGGCATACTCCTTTATTATTATAACAGATTTTACGGCGTTTGGCAACCGCTTTTCTGCAAGTTTCTGAAAAAATTTTTGTTTCTCCCTCAAAATTCAGCCAAAAACGCGCTGAACTTCTCTCTTGCAAAACCATGGAAACTATGGTATAATGATAACAATACGAGTCAACAGGGGCGGTGCAGCGATGTACCGTCCGGAGTTGTTGTGCAATTTTGAAGAACAGAAAGGAACGCAAAACGATGGGAATTATGGAAATTTTCGCGCAGCTCTCCGCAGAAAGCGCGCAGAAGGGCGGAAAACCGGGGTGGCTGATCGTGGGCCTCGGCAATCCCGGACTGACCTATGAAAACACCCGGCACAATGCCGGTTTTATGACAATCGACAAGCTTGCAAAGGCGCAGGGAACGGATGTCACCAGAATGAAATTCAAGGCATACTGCGGCGATGCTGTCATCGGCGGCCAGAAATGCCTGCTGATGAAGCCGAACACCTACATGAACAACAGCGGCGAAGCGGTGGAGGCTGCCATGCAGTTCTACAAGCTGGACATCGACCATGTGATCGTGGTGTACGACGACATTTCCCTCGACCCCGGCAAGCTGCGCATCCGCCGCAAGGGCAGTGACGGCGGTCACAACGGCATCAAGAGCATCATTGCACTGACCGGTTCCCAGGATTTTGCCCGCATCAAGGTGGGCGTCGGAAAGAAGCCCCACAAGGACTACAATCTTGCGGACTGGGTACTCTCCAAATTCACGAAGGATGAGCTCCAACTGATGGACACCTCCTGCCAGAATGCCTGCGATGCCCTCAAACTGATGGT
>JAZQAA010000334.1:0-2397 GCA_045544975.1 Oscillospiraceae bacterium
CATGTGGATTTGCTGACGCTGCAAAGAATTCTTGGTCATAAAAGCATTTCGACTACCGAAATATACACACATCTTTCCGATGTGGCTATGCAGGAGGCAATGGATCATTCCCCTCTTGCGCATGAAAAGAGAAAGAAACTAAAATAAAGAAAACCCTGCTTAGAGCAGGGCTTTCTTTATATAGACACACCAAAAAGCATATCGTCAGATTGAAGATATGCTTGATTGGGTTATATTTTTTGAATGCATAAATTACTTTGCAGGCTTGTCGGTTTTTTCGCTGCGCTTTGTCTTGAGCTTATCGAGCTTTGCCTTACGCTGCTGTACATCCTGCAGACTTGTTGTGAAAAAGCTCTCTGCATCCTTGAAGCGCTTGCTGACATAGCTATCTGTTGCAGCCTTAATTGCATCGGATTCAGCCTTAGCCTTGGTCAGTACATCATAAGCACGCTTCTTTGCTTCACGAATGATGGATTCTTCGGAAACGATCACCTTAGCGCGCTCCTCAGCCTGACGAACGATCTGCTCTGCCTTTGCTTCAGCTTCTTTGATAATACGGTCACGATCAAACTCCACCATTTTGGCATGCTTGATCTCCTGCGGAACATTCAGGCGAACATCATTGATCAGTTCACGCAGTCTGTCACCATCAATAATTGCCTTATGTGCAGCAAACGGAACGGAAGCTGACTTATCCAGCAGCTCATCCATATCATCCAGAATTTCATCAATACTCATTATTGTTCCTCCTTTATCAACCTCTGTTGAATTGTTTCAAGAATGCATGCAGGGACAAATGGACTGATATCCCCGCCAAAATACGCTACCTGCTTTACCACGCTCGAACTCAGGAACATATTCTCCTGCGCCGTGGGTATAAACACAGTTTCTGCATTGGAGTAAAGCGCTTTATTCGTCAGTGCCATCTGAAATTCATATTCAAAATCGCTGACTGCGCGTAATCCCTTGACAATTGCAACTGCTTTCACAGTCCGGACATAATCAACAAGAAGTCCATCCAGAATATCTATGACAACATTATCCAGATGTTCTGTTGCTTTGGCAATCATCATCATCCGCTCTGTCGCTGTAAAGCTCGGCTTTGCCTTGCCTGCATTGGTCGAAATCAGAACAATTACCTTGTCAAACAGTGATGACGCACGGGTGATGATATCCAGATGACCAAGTGTGACAGGATCAAAGCTGCCGGGACACACTGCTATTCTTCTCATAACGCCACCTCCTGTTCCTTTACAAAAACCGATACTACTATTTTACCATAGAAATACTGCTTTTGCAACTGTAAATTCAAAATTTTTTGGGGCAATTGCAATTCTTTTTCATGTTCACAGACAATTTTACCGCCAATCTGCATTTTTTCATGCAGAATGGGAAGCAATTCTTCCAGCAGATTCATCCGGTAGGGCGGATCAAGAAATGCAATATCAAATGAATCTGAGGGACACCGTCGAAGGAATGCCTTGGCATCCATTTTCTGCAGCTTCGCCTGAGAAAGAAAACCGGTTCTCTCCAGATTCTCCCTTGTCACAGCAAGGGAATTTGCAGAAGAATCAACGAAGGTAACACTTCTGGCACCACGGCTGATGGACTCAATTCCAAGCTGACCGCTGCCGGCAAAGAGATCAAGAACCTCTGCATCCATTAAATCAAAATGAATGGAAGAGAACATTCCCTCCTTCACACGATCCGTAGTTGGTCTGACATCAAGACCCTCTAAAGTTTTCAGCCTTGTGCCTTTCGCTTTACCTGTAATAACTCTCATAATGCACCTCCCTGCTCCGCTTCATGGAGAAAGGCGTACAATCTCCTTGCGGTTGTTTTGGAAATTCCAGCTGCCGCCAACGCTTCCTCATCCGCCGCTTCAAGAGCGGCGCGTGTTTTGAAATGCAGCATGAGTTTCTGGGCGGTTTTTTCACCAATTCCCTGCACATTTGTCAGTTCAGATGCAAATGTGCGTTTTTTATGCCTGCTGTGCATAAAGGCAACCGAATAACGGTGCACCTCATCCTGAATCCGGGTCAGGAGATGGAACGCTTCACGCGTACTGGAGATACTGATTTCACCGCCGCCCGTTGCGATGGCACGGGTACGGTGCTTGTGATCCTTCACCATGCCGAATAATGCAATCTCCGGTGCAAGCTCTGCGACAATGGGGGCAACGGCATTCACATGACCCTTTCCGCCATCAAGCAGAATCAGATCAGGTTTGCGCGCAAACCATGGATCCTTATCATCACCAAGATGCTGCAAACGACGTCGGATGACCTCCTGCATCGAAGCGTAATCATTCTGAATCGCACTTTCCTTGATTGTAAAGCGTTTATATGCCTTTTTTTGGGGCCTTCCATTTTCAAAAACCACAAGTCGGATCGTAGC
>JAZQAA010000335.1:0-3601 GCA_045544975.1 Oscillospiraceae bacterium
CCATCCCAATTATGGACTTGCTGAAATTGAAAATGCAGAGGTAGTGAAGAACACCGGCAATGGTATTTTATTCAAAGATGACGGCAGCGTAATACTGACTGTCCAGTCGCCGGATATTCGTGCCATTTCCTTGCAGCTTGAGGGCGAGGATACCAGTATTACTTGTAAAGCGGAGATGCTGGATGGGAATTTCTCCAAAAAATTTATCGAAGCAGGAAGGAAAATCCTCACTTCTGATGGCGGTATTGCCGAATTCAGCTTCCATACCTATGAAACACTGCAGAAGGTGAAAATCACACTTTCCGATGTGAATTCCGAGGTGCAGATCACAGGATGTGAATTTCGCAGTGCACTTCCTCTGCGCTTTTCGGACCTCCGTTTTCTGTTCCTCTGTGCAGCAGTTGTGCTGATCTGTGCAGTGGTGACCTTCCAATGGTATCTGTGTACCTATGATGCAGGTTCCCGTGTGCATTCCGTTCTTGTATGCATGGTGATTGCCCTGTGTACGGTGCTTCCGCTGTTTTCTCTGAATACATCGCAGAAGCTGATTGATCCGGAAACGGTCAGTATGCGCTATAGCGATCCCTTTGTGCAGATGTTCGACGCTTTTCAGGATGGAAGAACCTGGATAGATGTGGAGGTGGACCCCGCTTTTGAAGCACTTGAGGATCAGTATGATCATTCCGTCCGTGCAGAGGCAGGTGTCTCTACAGCATGGGACAGAGCCTATTATAATGGAAAATACTATGCCTACTATGGCGCAGCACCCGTTCTGACCTTCTATTATCCCGTCTACTGGCTGACGGGGAAGCTTCCGACTGTGAATCATACCTCCGTATTCTTTGGAATGCTTGCAACACTTTGCCAGTGCGGTGCGATTCTTGCCTTTGCAAGAAAGTTCCTTCCGAAGGTGAATTTCGTTTCCCTGCTTTGCGCCATGACCGGTGCTGCTTTCTGTACCGGAAGCTTCTATCTGGCAGCGAACAGCAGTTTTTATGGAATCCCCGGACTTGCCGGCACGGCATTCTTAATGCTTTGCGTATGGGCAGGTATTGCTGCCTACGGCAGTGATAAAGCAGCTGTGCGGTATCCGCTCTTTATTCTTTCGGGCGCGGCACTTGCCCTGTGTGCCGCATCCCGTCCCACCAGAGCCATCAGTGCACTGCTGCTCACGCCCATGTTCCTTGCCATTCTGATTCAGAAGAAGAATTCTTTGAAAACAAAGCTGCTTTCCGCATCGGCATTCCTTGTACCTGTGCTTGCAGGCGGCATCGGCATCATGGCGTATAATTATGCAAGATTCGGTTCCCCGCTTGAATTCGGTGCGGTGTACCAGGTGACTGTCAGCGATGTCAATGCCAATACCCTGCATCTTTCTTCTCTGCCATATGCATTGATGCAGTATTTCTTCCAGCCGTATGCGATGTCGCAGATGTTCCCCTATCTTTCCAATACGACGACAAGCCTTGCTGGTTACGGTCAATATATCTACAGTGACCGTTCCCACGGAGCACTCCTCTATCCGCTTCTGCTGACGGGTATGGCGGTTCTGCCGTTCTTCCTGCGCATGACGCGCAGAAAGTCCGGTGTGGAACGAAGCCTTGACGATCGCCGTGTCTGCCGTGTTACATACATCGTTATGCTTGTGATCGCAGTGCTGGTTGCTTGGTTTGACTTCTGTATTGCCGGCGTGATTTACAGCTATGTTGCAGATATCCTGCCGATTCTGACACTGCTTGCTGTCTGGGTGCTGCTGGATGCGCAGGAGCAGCTTTCCGTGAACCGCAGTACGGTTGGCGTTTCTGTCAGTGTGATTGCAGCCGCAGCAGCAGCTACAGCGCTGGTTTCCTTCCTTGAAATTCTCAGCCTTTACGGAAACGGACTCTACACCTGTGTACCGCAGTTTGCCTATGCAATGGAAGAGCTCTTCGTTTTCTGGAACTGATGAAAAAGTTAAACACTGCTCCCAGCCATGTGCTTCAGGAGCAGTGTTTTTGACTTCTATTGCATTTTTTCGCGGAATATGCTATAATGGAACCTGTGAATTTCTATAAAAATGGATATGATAGAAAAGACCTGACCAGAAAGGAGCCTTGCATGGAAATTCGTCCAATTACCGATCCTGCGGATTGGAATGCCATCCGCAGTCTCTACCGAACGGCGTTTCCGCTCTGTGAGCGAAAGCCCTTCTTCCTTATTCGTCATATTCACCGCAAAGGAACCGCAGATGTCTGGGTGATTCGCGAAAACGATACCTTTGCAGGCTTTGCCGTTACGCTCAATGCAGGGAATATGGTGCTGCTGGATTATTATGCCATAGTGCCGGAATTTCGCTGCAGCGGAATCGGAACCTGGGCACTCTCCCAACTCACGGAGCACTATCGGGCAAGACGGTTCTTCCTGGAGGTGGAAAGTGTTTATGAGCCTGCCCAAAATCTTGAGGAGCGCATTCGCCGTAAGGCATTCTATCTGCGCGCAGGACTCAAACCTATGCATATTATGGTGGATGTATTTGGTACCAATATGGAACTGCTCGGTTTTGAATGTTCAATCAGTTATGAGGAGTATCTGTCCGTTTATCGGGAAAATTTTGGTATATCGGCTGTGAAGCATCTCAAGCTTCAGCCCTATCCGAAGGAAAGTGAAAAAGGTGATGTCCATGAATTCGATTGATCAGCTGCAGCCGGAGAAGGTGTTCCGGTTTTTCCGGGAGATCTCTGCCATTCCCCATGGTTCCGGCAATACAGAACAAATAGTGCAGTACTGCCTTGATTTTGCTAAGAAGCGCGGACTGCGTGCGGTTCTGGATGGGGGCGGCAATGTTGTGATGTATGCGCCGGCAACACCGGGATATGAGAATTGTCCGCCCATTATGATTCAGGGGCATATGGACATGGTCTGTGAGAAGCTTCCCGACTGCCCGAAGAATATGGACACGGAAGGACTTGACCTTCGTACGGATGGGGAATTTCTCTGGGCTGAGGGGACAACGCTTGGCGGAGATGACGGTATTGCACTTGCTTATCTCTTTGCACTGCTTGATTCCGAGGATATCCCCCATCCGCCCATTGAGGGCGTGATTACCCGTGATGAGGAAATGGGAATGCTCGGTGCAGAAGCATTTGACGAAACACTTGTCAAAAGCCGCATTGTCCTCAATATTGACTCCGAGGAGGAGGGCGTGCTCACTGTCGGATGTGCCGGCGGTGTTGACGCAAACTGCGTTGTTCCGCTAAAAGGCACTCGTGCGCCGTTTGTCCATTGCTATGCAGTGGAGATTTCCGGTCTTGCCGGAGGACATTCCGGCGTGGACATTGGAAAGGGCGGTGCGAATGCGTTTCAGCTTCTTGCAGCATTGCTTGACTTCCTTCCGTTTTCATTCGGACTTTCCAAAATCGAAGGCGGCGGAAAGCGCAATGTGATTCCCCAGACAGCGTGTGCTGTGATCGGCACACAGGAGGAGAGCGCATCCGTGCTCGAGGAGGCACTTGCACAGTTTCGCATCCGCCTTGCAGAGGAATGGCAGAACGAACCCGATGTACAGTGTACTGTCCGGAAGACAGTAGCTTCCGACTGCCTTGGATATGCCGATACAAAGAGG
>JAZQAA010000336.1:0-5785 GCA_045544975.1 Oscillospiraceae bacterium
CTGATCAAGCATAAGCTCGAGGAGCACGGCCTTCTGAACAAGGTCTCCCTCAATGTCGTAGAACCCCGCAAAACCATTAAAATGGGCTGCATGGCAGTGGAATTCATCAAGGTGAATCACTCCATCCCCGGCGCAATGGGCATGGCGATCCACACGCCTGCCGGCGTGCTCGTACACACCGGCGACTTCAAGGTGGACTTCTCCCCCATTGACGGCGGTCCCATTGATCTGGCTCGTTTCGGTGAACTCGGAAGCCGCGGTGTTCTGGCGCTGATGGCGGACTCCACCAATGCGGAACGGCCGGGTTACACACAGTCCGAGCGCAAGGTCGGCGAGTCCTTTGAAAAGCTCTTCACCAGAGCCGGACAGCGCCGCATCATCATTGCAACCTTCTCTTCGAACATCCACCGCGTTCAGCAGATCATCAACATGGCGGCAAAGTACGGCAGAAAGGTTGCCGTTCTCGGCAGAAGCATGATCAATGTCATCTCCACCGCGCTGGAGCTTGGCTATCTGGAGGTTCCGAAGAATACCATTATCGACATCGAGAACATGAACCAGTATCCGCCCGAACAGATTGTCCTCATCACAACGGGCAGTCAGGGCGAACCGATGTCCGCACTCACAAGAATGGCAATGCACGACCACAAGAAGGTCAATATCACCCCGATGGACTTTATTATTATTTCCGCGACGCCGATTCCCGGCAACGAAAAGCATGTCACCAAGGTGGTCAACGAGCTGCTCAAGTCCGGTGCAGAGGTGATTTACGAGTCCATGTATGAGGTGCATGTCTCCGGTCACGCCTGCCAGGAGGAGCTCAAGCTCATGCTGGCACTGACAAGACCGAAGTTCTTCCTGCCGGTGCATGGTGAATACAAGCACCTGATGAAGAACTGCAATCTCGCTATTGAAATGGGAATGCCGAAGGAAAATGTGATGATCGCCTCCATCGGCAATGTCATCGAAACGGACGGCAATTCCATGAATATCGTTTCTCAGGCACCTGCCGGCAGAGTGCTGGTGGATGGTCTTGGCGTCGGCGATGTCGGCTCCATCGTTCTGAGGGACAGAAAGCATCTTGCTGAGGATGGACTGATCATTGTAGTGATCGGCATTGAAAAGGCAACCGGCGAAATCATCGCAGGACCCGACATCATCTCCCGCGGCTTTGTCTATGTCCGCGAAGCGGAGGAACTGATGGATCAGGCGCGCCAGCTGATGTGCCATACTCTGATGGAATGCTCCGTCTACGAGCTGAAGGAATGGTCATCGCTCAAGGGCAAGCTCCGCGATGCCATGTCCGATTATATTTTCTCGAAAACCAAGCGCAGACCGATGATTCTGCCGATTATTATGGAAATCTGAGCATCGCATTCCGATGCTGTAAGGAGGTGACCGGGTCTTGAAACCAAAATACGATGTGGGATTCTGGATTCTGCTGGTGCTGATGGTCGGCACAAGCTTTGTTCCGGCGATCGCACTGTATCGGCACGATGTGGACTATGGCATTCTTTATGCAGTGCCGTCCATTCTTGTGGCAATCATTGTTGCTTTACAAATGCTGCGTATCCGGCAGCTGCAGATCCGGTACATCGCTAAGCTGAACACGGACGCTGAAAACGCGTCCCGGTCCGCGCTCAGAAGACTGCCCTACGGCTACTGCCTGACCAATGCTTCCGGAGAGCTGCTGCAGTGCAACGATTTCTTTACCGAGCAGATTCTGATGAGCAATGACTGGCTCGGCAGGAACCTCTCCGAGCTCATACCGGTGAATGCCGCTGAAGCCGAGCAGGAGGTCTGCTGGCAGGAACGGTATTACCATATATCCGCGCTGCCGCACCAGGAGGATGATGCTGTACTGACGGCGTACATCTG
Organism: Oscillospiraceae bacterium; assembly: GCA_045544975.1. Taxonomy (GTDB): domain Bacteria; phylum Bacillota; class Clostridia; order Oscillospirales; family Ruminococcaceae; genus UBA3855. The sequence goes on from JAZQAA010000336.1 coordinate 1,879, forward strand.
GACGGATGTGACGGAGCAGCGCCAGCTCGAAAAGGAATACCGTGACTCCCGTCCATGCGTACTGCTGATCATGCTGGATAATTATGAGGATCTCATCCAGAATGCTAAGGACAGCGCAAGACTGGAAACCAGCGTGGCTGTCGAGAAGCTCCTTGAGGATTTCGTCTCCCACACAAACGGCATCCTTCGCCGTATGAAGAACGACCGGTTCTATGCGGTTCTGGAGGAACGCCATGTGCAGGAAATCATGGCGGGGAAATTCCGTCTGCTGGATGAAGCCCGCAAAATCCGCGTGGATGAAAAGAATTTCGTGACCTTCTCGATCGGCGTCGGTCACGGCGCTACGACGCTGCAGGAAAGCGAGAGCTTCGCAATGCAGTGCCTTGACATGGCGATCGGAAGGGGCGGCGACCAGGCGGCTGTCCGTACTGAGAACGGCTTCCGTTTCTTCGGCGGCGTCTCCAAGGGCGTGGAAAAGAAATCCCGCGCCAAGACGCGTATGATTGCCAGTGCCATGCAGGATCTCATCAAGAACTGTGAAAATGTCTTTATCATGGGACATCGCTTCGGCGACCTCGACTCCATCGGTGCTGCCTGCGGTCTGGCAGGCGCCATCCGCCTCATGGGCAAGCAGGTGGAAGTCGTTGTGGATCCGCAGAAAAATCTCTCCCATCAGCTCATAGCAATGATGCGTGAGGAGGTCGGTCCGCAGCTGTTCATCACGCCGGCACAGGCGATGGAAGTGATTAACGAGCATTCCCTGCTCATCATTGTGGATACCCATAACAAGGATATCCTTGAGAGCGACCGGCTCTATACATTGGCATCGAATGTTGTGGTCATTGACCATCATCGCAAGAATGTCAACTTTGTCGATAATGCTGTGATTTTCCACCATGAACCGTACGCCTCCTCCGCTTGTGAGATGGTGACGGAGCTGCTGCAGTATTTCAAAATGGAAGGCATGGTCAGCGCGTGCTATGCGGACTGCCTGCTCTCGGGTATTATGCTCGACACCAAGAATTTTGTCATGCGCACGGGCGTAAGAACCTTTGAAGCGGCAGCATTCCTCAGAAAAATCGGTGCGGATACTGTCAAGGTGAAATGCCTGTTCTCCGGCTCTATCGAAGCCTACCGCAGCCGCACAGAAATTGTCGGTTCCGCGGAAATCATCGGCTGTCATGCCATTGCCATTGCGCCGTCCGATACGGATGAGCTGCGGCTTGTGGCACCGCAGGCAGCGGACGAGCTTTTGAGCATCGAAAAGGTCGATGCGGCATTTGTCATCTATAAAATCGGCGGTGCGGTATCCATTTCTGCCCGTTCCCTCGGCGCAGTCAATGTTCAGGTCATCATGGAACAGCTGGGCGGCGGCGGCCACCAGACCATGGCGGCAACGCAGATTCCCGATATTACACCCGAAGAAGCAAAGCAGGAGCTGATCGCAGTCATCAGCGAGGAACTGCAGCTCCAGAACTAACATACAGAAACCGGGCTTTCACAGCCCAAAGGAAAGGAAGGATCATCCAATGAAGGTTATTTTTCTCACTGATGTCAAAGGCTCCGGCAAGAAGGGCGAAATGAAGACCGTTGCGGACGGCTATGCCCGTAATATGCTCCTGCCCAAGGGACTTGCTGTAGAAGCAACTCCGGAGAACATCAACCATCTCAAGGGACAGCAGTCCTCTGCGCAGCACAAGATTGATGTGGACAAGCAGAATGCCTCCGATATGAAGGCAAAGCTTGACGGAAAGACTGTCACCATCCCCTGCAAGGCAGGCTCCGGCGGCAGACTCTTTGGTTCTGTGACAGCCGCACAGGTGGCACAGTTCATCGAGCAGCAGCACGGCTGCAAGATTGACAAGAAGAAGATCAGCCTGAAGTCCGATATCAAGGCATTCGGCACCTTCAGCGCGGAGATTCGCCTGTACACAGGAATTTCCGCAGTCATGACCATTGAAGTAACAGAAAGCTGAGTTATATCACCCCTTCGGGGGTGATATCCGCGTTTTTTCAGAGTTCACAGAAAGGAGCTGTATATGGCAGAAACAGCAGGAATGCACGACCTCGAAATGCCCTACAGCCTTGAGGCGGAGCAGACCATTCTCGGTGCCATCCTCATTGATGCAGAGGTTCTGTCCGTCGTGATGGAGTACATCAAGCCGGAGAGCTTCTACATTGACCAGCACCGCGCACTCTTTACCATCATGTCCACCATGTTCAGCAGCGGTACCAAGGCGGATGTTATTACCGTGCTCAACGAAGCGGTGGCTGCAAAAATTTTTGAAACCCCTGCAGAGGGACGCAACTACCTCGGCAATCTCGCCAATATGGTGCCCTCTGTTTCCAATATCGAAAGCTATTGCCAGATTGTTTCCAACAAATACTACATCCGGATGCTGGCAGAAACCGCAAGGGGCATTCTCTCCGATATTCAGAGCGGTGAAACGGATGCAAGCCTGCTGCTCGATTCCGCAGAACAGCGGATTTTCGACATCCGGCAGGGCCGTGATGTGACGGGTCTGACACCGGTGCGTGAGATCGTTGCATCCACCTACAACCATATCGGTAAAATTGCAGGTCCCGACCGCGAGCAGTACCTCGGTACGCGCTCGGGATTCTCCTACCTCGACACCGTGACCTCCGGTCTGAACAAATCCGACCTCATCCTCATTGCGGCACGACCTGCAATGGGTAAAACCGCCTTTGCGCTGAATATCGCCTGCAATGTTGCAAGACACGGCGATAAGGAGGTCTGCATTTTCTCCCTCGAAATGCCGAAGGAGCAGCTTGTTTCCCGTCTGCTCTCCACGGAGGCGCAGGTGGATTCCCACAAGCTCCGAAACGGCAGACTGAACAATGACGACTGGGTTCGCCTTGCAGCCGGCGCAAGCTATCTGCAGGGACTCCCCCTCTATATCGACGACACGGCGAGCATTACCGTGCAGCAGATCAAAGCAAAGCTGCGCAGAATGAAGAACCTCGGACTTGTTGTCATCGACTATCTGGGTCTGATCCAGACCACCCTGAAAACCGAAAACCGTGTGCAAATCATTTCGGAAATCACCCGACAGCTGAAGATCATGGCAAAGGAACTGGATGTTCCGATCATCCTGCTCTCCCAGCTCTCCCGTGGACCCGAGTCCAGAAATGACAAGCGGCCGATGCTTTCCGACCTGCGTGAATCCGGTTCTATCGAGCAGGACGCGGACATCGTCCTCTTCCTCTATCGTGACGCCTACTACAACAAAGACAATGCACAGCAGAATGTTGCCGAGTGCATCGTTGCCAAGAATCGTCACGGCGAAACCGGCACCGTCAACCTTGCATGGGACGGTCAGTTCACGCGCTTCAGCACCATGGAGATGAAAACGGATGCGCCCAATTGACGCTGTACGCGCCTTTCTCACGGAATGGCAGCTTTGCGGCAGCACGATCTGCGCAGCATTTTCGGGCGGTGCGGACAGCACCTGTCTGCTTGATTGTCTCTTTCAGCTGCGCGAGGAATGCAGCATCTCGCTGACTGCCATCCATGTGGAGCATGGTCTGCGCGGCGAGGAAGGCCTGCGGGACGTGAAGTTCTGCGAGGAATTCTGTGCAGAGAGGGGAATCCCCCTCCGGATGGTGCACTGCGATGTCAAGGAATACGCCGCTATAAACCGCTGTTCCATTGAAACGGCGGCAAGGGAATGCCGCTACCGCGCGTTTGAAGAACACTGTCCGGATGGCTTTCTTGCTACGGCGCACACTGCCTCCGACCAGCTCGAAACCATGCTGTTCCGGATGGCGAGAGGTGCAGGACTGCACGGAATGTGCGGTATTCTGCCGAAAAGGGGCAGATACATCCGTCCCCTTCTGCTTGTCACAAGGGCGCAGGTGGAGGAGGAGATCCAGAAACGGGGGCTTT
>JAZQAA010000337.1:0-2165 GCA_045544975.1 Oscillospiraceae bacterium
ATCCCATCTGCATTGCAGATGGGGACTGCATAAATCTATCACAGGAGTTGAATCAAATGAGCCATCTGTATGACAGCTGGGATGCTGCTTATAAAAGTCCCTTTGGTGCTGTGAAAAACGGCAAGGTCTGTCATTTCTCCATCCGACTGCCCAAGGAGGTGCAGCCGGATTTTGCGCCCTGTCTGGTGCTGTTCCGCACCGGCTTCAAGGAGCGTTTTCTGAATCTGCATTTCGAGCGCGAGGAGGAGGACTGCAATGTCTGGAGCACGGATTATCAGCCGCGCTATGTCGGTGTGCATTATTATTATTTTTCCTATACCTTCCACGGGGAACGCTTCTACATCAAGCGCACGAACGGCCACATCGGCAATCTCAATGACGGCGATCTCTTCCAGCTGACCGTCTATGCGGATACCTACAAAACGCCGGAATTCCTCAAGGGCGGTGTGATGTACCAGATCTTCCCCGACCGCTTCTGCAAGAGCGGAAAGCCCCATGAGAACATCCCCCACGGCAGAGTGCTCCGCGAGGACTGGGGCGGTACTCCCTGGTACAAGCCCGATGAGCACGGCCATGTCTGGAACAACGACTACTTCGGCGGCGACCTCGAGGGCATCCGCATGAAGCTGCCGTATCTTTCCGATCTCGGCGTGACCTGCATCTACCTCAACCCCGTGTTCGAATCCCATGAGAACCATCGCTACAATACGGCGAATTACCGCAATATCGACCCCCTCCTTGGTACGAACGAGGACTTTGCCGCTCTCTGCGCTGAAGCGAAGGAGTACGGCATTAGTGTGATTCTCGACGGTGTATTTTCCCACACCGGCGCGGACAGCGTATATTTCAATAAATTCGGAAGATATGACTCTGTCGGTGCCTTCCAGTCCAAGGACAGCGAGTACTATGACTGGTACACCTTCTGGGATTACCCGAATGTCTACGAGGCATGGTGGGGTATTGATACACTCCCGAATGTCCGTGAGACGCATCCTGCGTATCTGGAATACATCTGCGGCGACGGCGGCGTGCTCGATTACTGGATTTCCCTCGGCGCGGCAGGCTATCGTCTTGATGTGGCGGACGAGCTGCCGGACGGCTTCCTCGATGCGCTTAACGCCTGCGTGAAAAAACACGGCACCGAGAAGATCGTCATCGGCGAGGTCTGGGAGGATGCCTCCAACAAGGAAAGCTACGGCGTGAAGCGCCGCTACCTCCTCGGCGACCAGCTCGATTCCGTCATGAACTATCCTTTCCGCGATGCGATGATCGGTTATGTGAAGGGCATGAGCCAGCGCGAATTCCAGCAGAGAATCATGGGCATTCTCGAGAATTATCCGCGCCCTTCCATTGATGTGCTGATGAACTTCGTCTCCACCCATGATATCGAACGCGCCATCAACCGCTTTGGCGGCGAGAACTGCGATGACAAATCCAAGGACTGGATGGCGGAGAAGTACTTAAACGAATATGAGTACGCCAAGGGCAAGGCAATGCTGAAGGCTGCCATGGCACTGATGTTCTTCCTGCCCGGTGTGCCGAGTATTTATTACGGCGACGAGGCAGGTCTGCAGGGCTACAAGGATCCCTTCAACCGCCGCTGCTATCCGTGGGGCAACGAGGATCACGATCTGATTGGCTTTGTGAAGGAGCTTGCAAGAATCCGTAAGGCACACAAGGTCTTCAAGAACGGCAGAATGTATTTCCTCCCCTCGCAGGAGGATGTGATGGCGTTTGCCAGAGTGCAGAAAACAGCCGGTGTTGCAGTGCAGATCTATGTCAACCGTACGGAACACGAGCAGAGTGTGGAATTCAAGCCATGGCGCGAGGACTATGTCTATGCAGAGACAGAGCGCGGCGCGCTCGAAAACGGCTGCGTGAAGGTTGCACCCTATGATTATGCCGTGATCGTCTGCACGGACCCCTCCAAGCAGCACTGAGCTATCAGGGCGAGCGTGTGAAAGCCTTCGGGAAAAACTTCAAAAGGTCTATAGGGGACGGCGGCAGCTCGTCCCCTTGGCGGGTCTGAGGGTGCGGCAGCACCCTCCCTCTTTCCCCCTCCCTTCAGGGAGGGGGGCAGGGGGAGGGCGCCCGAATGTGAGCATCAGGGATGAACAACACGGTCGTCCGCCCTAACCCATTTTTCCTCATTCCTTGACAAACCA
>JAZQAA010000338.1:0-2487 GCA_045544975.1 Oscillospiraceae bacterium
TGTATTATACCGAGGCTGCTTTTGCCATGGTGACTGCACTTTTTCGTGAGAGTGCGGGCAGTGCATAGCAGGTTGCTGCAACAAGCAGCACCACCGCTGCCGTCCAGGCAGCAGGACTTGCAAGGCAGACGCCCATGAATCCAAGATGTTCCACCATAATCCATGCGGCAAAGACTCTTGCAAACAGTTCGACAATGCCTGCACTCATCGGCAGAAGGCTGTAGCCCATGCCCTGCAGGGAATTGCGGAGTACGAACAGCACCGCAAGCAGCGGATAGAACAGACCGCTGACGCGCAGGTAGCGCAGTGCATATTCCATAATGGACGCAAATGCCGGCTCCTCACTGGAAACAAACAGGTGAACAAAATACTGTCCGAGGAAGAAGGTGAACAGGTATGCCGCCAGCGCGTAGAAAAGCGCTGTCAGCGTACTGCTGCGCAGTCCGGAACGGATACGGTCGAGCTTCCCGGCACCGAGATTCTGACCGCAGTAGGTTGCCATCGTAATGCCGAGGGATTCCATGGGTCCAGCCACGACATTCTGGATTTTGGTGGCGGCGGTGACGCTTGCAATGACCGCAGGTCCGAAGCCGTTCACGGCTGTCTGGAGGATAATGGAACCAATGGCAGTAATGGAAAACTGGAATGCCATCGGCAGACTGATGGAGCAGAGGGTTCCGCAGTATTCCTGACGGAAGGGCAGCTCATCCGGCTCGAAGGTCAGGACATCGAATTTCTTGTACATATAGTAAAGACAAAGTCCTGCGGAAACTGCCTGCGAAAGCACGGTAGCAAGTCCTGCGCCCATCACACCGAGGTCGAAGATCAGGATCATGGCAAAGTCGAGGGCAATATTCAGCACGGAGGATACTGCCAGAAACAGGAGGGGCGTGCGGCTATCGCCCATGGCACGGAGGAATCCGGCGAGAAGGTTGTAGAGAATGGTTGCAGCCAGTCCGCAGAAGATGACGAACAAATAGCTGTGCGCACTGTCAATGATCGTATCCGGCGTCTGCATAAGGCGCAGAAGCGGACGGCAGCCGATGGTTGTCACGACAGTCAGTACCACGGCAGCTACAGCGGCGATATAGATGGCATTCATCATGTAGCGGCGCATTCCCTTCATATCGCCTGCGCCGTACCGCTGTGCAACGGGGATGGACAGTCCTGTGCAGAGTCCGGTTGCAAAGCCGATCACGAGAAAGCAGACGGATCCTGTGGAGCCGATGGCTGCAAGCGCGTCGGAGTTGATGCACCGTCCGACAATGGCGGTATCCGCCATATTGTAGAATTGCTGAAGAATATTTCCGAAAATCATCGGAATGCAGAATTGCAGAATCAGTGTGAGCGGCCTTCCGCTCGTCATGTCCCTTGTCATGTGGACGCCTTCTTTCTTTGTTTTTTCTTGATTGCAATAACAGTATAGCACAGGAAAAATCCATTTGCAAGACGGAAAATTGACGGTTTCCTCTGCACTTTATTACCGGAATTTAGGCAGAATTCTGAGGATTTGGTATTTTCCGATAATGGCGACAGGAAATGTTATAAAATTAACGATGGGCACTTGCAAAATCTGTGGAAATATGGTATACTATGGATAATGGACAGGGGGACTCCCTGCGAAAAAACGGAGGTAATCAATATGACTTACAAAGAAAGCTTTATTCAGTTCATGGTGGAATGCGGCGTGCTGACTTTCGGTGAATTCACCCTCAAGAGCGGCAGAAAAGCACCGTACTTCATCAACTGCGGCAACTACAAGACCGGCGCACAGCTCGCAAAGCTCGGCGAATACTACGCAGAGTGCATCCATGCGAACAACATTCCGGTAGAGACTCTCTTCGGTCCGGCTTACAAGGGCATTCCGCTGGCAGTTTCCACGGTTGTGGCACTGAGCAACAAGTTCGGCATTGATGTGAACTACTGCTTTGACCGCAAGGAAGCAAAGGATCACGGCGAGGGCGGTATGTTCGTCGGCAAGACCCTGACGGACAACGAGAAGGTTGTCATCATTGACGATGTCATGACCTCCGGCAAGGCACTGCGCGAGTCCATGCCCAAGCTCAAGGGTGCGGCTGATGTGGATGTGACCGGCATGGTGATCACGGTTGACCGCATGGAGCGCGGTACAGGTGAGCTGTCCGCGGTACAGGAAGTCAAGGAAGAATTCGGCGTGACGGTTTATCCGATTGTAACAATGGAGGATATCATTGACGCAATCCGCAATGACATTGTTCCGGGTAAGGAATATCTCGATAAGATGCTCGCTTACCGTGAAGAATACGGCGTACGGTGAGCCACCGCTGGCAAGGATTCTTAGCGGGGTTCGTCTTTGGATCACCCGACCGCAATGCGCCTTTGCCTTCGGCAAGCGGCGCAAAGGCGCGGAGCCCGCGCAGGTGAGGATTCTTAAGAGGGTTCGCCTTTGGATCACCCGACCGCAATGCACCTTTGCCTTCGGCAAAAGGCGCAAAGCTTCATCCGATC
>JAZQAA010000339.1:0-3207 GCA_045544975.1 Oscillospiraceae bacterium
GGCTGCGTCTGCATCAGCAAAGCCGGCTGCCTGAATAGCGTGTCCTTCCACATCCATCTGGAAGCCGCCGTCGTACAGAGCCTGCAGCTCCTCGCCGGTGATTGTACCAGGAATAATCAGCGTCTCAAACAGTGCGGGAAGCTCCGTTTCACCGGAAAGACCATCCGCTGTTGTGTAGTAACGGAATTCGAAAACAGCTGTATTTGCGTCTTCGTCAAGCGTTACACCATTGGGAATCCACACTGCGCTGTCATAACCGCCGAGCAGTCCGTCACTGGGAGGTGTTGTAAACACAAGTGCATCTTCTGCAACGCTCCAGTTGTACACAGTCATGATCATGCGGACATACGCGGATTCGCTTCCGGCATTGACTGTCACGGTCGGGTCCTTGACATACTCTTCACCGGGAACGAGATGGTATTCATTCTCAAGAAGATTGCCATCGCCATCCACATCGGTCTCTTCCAGATCAATGCTGACATTGCCGACTGTGAAGGTGTTCACGGCTTTTTCGGTATCTGTAAGATATGCCAGTGTACCGAGCACAGAACCTGCCACGAGCAGAACTGCACTGGAAGCGAGAAGCACTGCTTTGGTTCGAGTCTTCATGTTCAGAATTCTCCTTTTTTCAAAATTATATTTGAGAGCTTCATTCAGAACCTTCCAACTGTTTGCTCTTTTGATCCTTTCCAATCAAGAGATCGGAAAGAAAAACAAACAAGAGAAGTACTCCGCCAACTGTCAGAACCGCAGTTCTGCCAGCAGAGGTCTGAAGGTAGCTTGCAAAATATCCAAGATTCGGGGCCGTCAGCACGGGAGTGCCGATGACTGAATCGGGATCAACAAGGGATCCGTCAACAACTTCATTTGCATCGCCCTTGGTTCGAAAACGGAATTTACCAGAACTTTCATCGTCAGGGACAATTTCCACAATTCTATGTGTCGCAACCGTATCACCTTGGAGATAGAAAGTAATGACATCCCCTGTTTCAAGCTCGACAGGGTCGATGGGTTTCACCCAAAGGAGAGCGCCCGTCGGGTAGTTGGGTTCCATCGAACCCGAAAGGACTGTATACAATTTCACATTGAATAACTTTGTACCGATCACCGCAGCTGCAGCTACTACTAACAGTATTATAATTATGTTATTGATGACTTTTAATGTAATTGTTATTGCCTTGTTCACGCAAACCTCCGGTGGATCTTGAAAAATGCTATAAATTGTATGTATTTGGCAATTTGTGGCGTGTTATGTCTAAAACGCTGACACTCTACACAAATTCGCCGCCACAATTTAGTATAATTATACAACAGAATAATAAGAATGTCAAGAGCATCCAATTGTTTTTTTTAATTTTGGGCAGTATCAACAATTGGATTGTAATGAATTTGTTACATTCATCGAATTATTTTTTCCATTTTGTTATACCACATTTGTTTATACAATTTGTATTGCGACTTCGGCATATTGTACAATGCACTTTGTATAAAATATGCTCAGACCGCTGCAATGCCTAAGACCATTGTCTACGGATACGAGATTTTGTCGAAATTGAATTTACTTATTGACTAATCCGGAAAGATGTGCTATGATGGAAGAGCAGGATTTTCCTGCACAAACCTGAATCAAATGAGGTGCACTGATGATTACAATCAAAACATACAGAGGACACATCCGGAACTGGGAAGCACTCTGCGGGGAGCTTTCAATTGCCAAAACACTTACCCGCGAAGAACGCGAAGCTGCTATTCTGGTCAAGGCATATGAAGTCTGGGGAGACACTATGGCAGACCATCTGCATGGAATGTTTGCATTTGCCTTGTGGGACGACGCAGCACAGAAGCTGTTCTGCGTGCGCGATCAGTTCGGAACAAAGCCTTTCTATTATTACATGACCAATGATGGGGATCTGCTGTACGGCACCATGATCAGGGATATTCTTGATCAGCCAGGTTTTGTCAAGGAATTGAATACAGAAATGCTGCAGATCTACATGAGTCTGACTTATGTAGGCGGGGAGGATACCTTCTTCAAGGGTATCAAGAAGCTGATGCCGGGCTGCACACTGACCTGGCAGAATGGTGACATGAGCATTCATCGCTACTGGAAGCCGGAATTTCATCCGGATACCACAAGAACGCTGGAAAGCTGGGCAGATGAGATCCATGAAACCGTAGCGCAAATGATGCGCGAAGTGAAAACCTCTGACGAAACCGCAGAATCCTTCCTCTCCGGTGGTGTGGATTCTTCCTATGTACTGGCTATGTCCGATGCGAAGATCTCGAATTCCTGCGGCTATGACGATGAACGCTTTGATGAATCCGGTCTTGCAAAACAGACAGCGGATCTTCTTGAACGAGAGAATCTTCGCTGCGTGGTAACACCGGAGGATTATTTTGCAATTGTTCCTTATGTTATGTACCACATGGAGCAGCCGCTCGGCGATGCTTCTGCAATCGCATTTGCAATCGGCTGCCGTGAAACGGCAAAGCACACAAAGCTCTGCTATTCCGGCGAAGGTGCGGACGAATTCTTCGGCGGCTATAATATGTACCGCAACGCAGAGCGCTATGGTGACAATCTTAAAACCTTCTATGTCGGCAACACCAATATCATGAAGGAGGATGAGAAGCAGCGGATTCTCAGATCCTACAACCCCGATGTACTGCCAATCCGTCTGACTGACCGGATTTATGCTGAAAACGAAGGTCTCGATCCACTTTCCAAGATGTCCGATGTGGATATCCAGATCTGGCTTGAGGGAGACATTTACCTCAATGTGGACAAAATGAGTACTGCAGCGGGACTGGAAATCCGGATGCCGCTGACTGATCGCCGGATTTTTGATATTGCTTCCAGACTTCCTTCTGCATTCAAGGTCAATGAGGAACAGAACAAGGTAGCATTCCGCACAGCAGCTGCAAAGGTTCTGCCTGAGGAAATTGCTTTTCGCAAGAAGCTTGGCTTCATTGTCCCCATTCGTATCTGGCTTGCAGATGATCGATACAATCAGGATGTACGCGAAAAATTCGCAAGCGACTATGCAGCAGAATTCTTCAATCCGGACGAAATCAAAGCGATTTTCGATGATTACATCGGCGGCAATTCCGACGCCTGGCGTAAGGTATGGACAATTTATACATTCCTTGTGTGGTATGAGGAGTACTTTATTAAGAGATAACATCATGATACAATGCACCTGCATC
>JAZQAA010000340.1:0-1698 GCA_045544975.1 Oscillospiraceae bacterium
CGATATGTACGATCAGAAGGGGATTTTGAACCGAATGATCGGCAATTGTTATCGACTGTACCGCATGGCATTTTTACAGCAGGAAATCGATCGTCTGGGCAGCGCAAGGCGCAAGACTGAGGCCTTCCTTGTTAATATGCACATGAATACCATTCATGAGAAAATGCGCAATATTCTTCGAGCTTGTGCGCAAATTCAGTATTCTGTCTGCCAGGAGGAAATTTATCTTGAAGGCGATCCCGACGAGTTTATAATGGCAGTACTCAGTGCTGTAGTGCTGTGCTACCGCCCAACTCGCTGTTTCCAGAATATTAAACTCTCACTGGAGCGCGATGAACATACAGCATCCGTTCGCGTATCCATTACTCCTACCAAGGAGGAACTTCTTCAATCCAAGCAGGGAATCAACATGATTGAAACCTGTACCGATGATGGTGAGAGAGTGATTCTGAATTCATTCTGCAAGCACTACGATGGCAGCTGGTTGATTGCAGAGCAGAAGAAAACCAACACGGTCAGCTGTACAATGACATTCCGTTGTCAGTCTAAGAGACCCATTGGCTCCATTCTGTTCAGCCAAAGAAATGAAAAGGAAAGCCGTTTCTATAATAAGTATGAGGTTTTATTGTCCCGTATTTATTTCCGCAATATGTTCTAAATCAATGCGCCCTGTCTGCAGACAGGGCGCATTATCATGAAAGAACGCTTCCCCGTTTAAAGAGCGGGGAAGCGTTTTCATTTGTTATACAATCGGTGCAATCGGAGTGACATTGTGCTCAGTTGTTTCAGGCTTTGCTGCTTTGACAAGCTGAACATTGTTGTAAATGTCCATACCGGTACCAGCCGGAATCAGCTTACCGATGATGACATTTTCCTTCAGACCGAGCAGGCGATCTACCTTGCCGCGGATAGCAGCATCTGTGAGTGCCTTGGTTGTTTCCTGGAAGGAAGCAGCGGACATGAAGCTCTCAGAGCTGGATGCAGCCTTGGTGATACCCTGGAGAACCGGGGTAGTTGTGATATAAGTGAGATCTGTCTCGCCGTTTTCCATGCGTTCTGCGATGGTTTCATTGATGGTATCAATCTCACGGCGGTCAGCCAGTGTGCCGGGGAGCAGATAGCTGCTGCCGGAATCGTCAACCTTCACCTTGCGGAGCATCTGACGAACGATAACCTCAATGTGCTTATCGTTGATATCTACACCCTGGAGACGGTATACCTTCTGTACTTCGCTGATGATATAGTCCTGTACAGCCTTTGTGCCCATAACATTCAGAATATCGGACGGGAAGATATTACCCTCAGTCAGACGATCACCCTTGGCAATCACATCACCCTCACGAACACGGATCTTGTAGTTGTAGGGGATCATGTGGGTTTCAGATTCAGCTGTTTCCTGATTGGTGACAATCAGTGTGCGGGTTGTCTTGATTTCTTCAATATGAACTACGCCGTCAATGCCGGAGATAATTGCTGCTTTCTTCGGCTTTCTGCCTTCGAACAGTTCCTCGACACGGGGAAGACCCTGTGTGATATCCTCTGCATTCGCGATACCACCGGTATGGAAGGTACGCATGGTCAGCTGAGTACCGGGCTCACCGATGGACTGTGCTGCGATGATACCAACCGCTTCACCCACAGCAACGAGGTTGCCGTTGGCGAGGTTTGCACCGTAGCACTTTGCGCAGACACCCTGCT
>JAZQAA010000341.1:0-2536 GCA_045544975.1 Oscillospiraceae bacterium
CATTGTTGTCTTCCTAAGACCGCTTGGCCTCCGACTTATGCTTTCTTTTGCAGTTCGCGCACTTCACTGCAGCGCAGGTATTATGGTAACTGCCAGCCACAACCCGGCTAAGTACAATGGCTATAAGGCGTATGGTGAGGATGGATGCCAGATCACCCTTGAAGTTGCTGAAGAAGTTATCACCCAGATCAATTCTCTGGATATGTTTGCTGATGTAAAGTCCACTGACTTCGAAGCAGCAGTGAAGGATGGCATGATTTCTTATATTGAGCAGTCCGTTATTGAAGAATATTACCAGAATGTTCTTGCACAGGAAATCAACACTGAGCTCTGTGCTGACAGCGGTCTGAAAATTGTTTATACTCCCCTCAACGGAACCGGTAACAAGCCTGTTCGCGAAATTCTTTCCCGCATCGGCATCAAGGATGTTACAGTTGTCAAGGAACAGGAAATGCCTGATGGTAATTTCCCCACCTGCCCGTACCCGAATCCGGAAATCCGTGAAGCTCTGGAACTCGGTCTGAAGTACTGTGATGAAGTGAAGCCCGATCTGCTGCTTGCAACCGATCCCGATGCTGACCGCGTTGGTATTGCTGTTCCGGATGGTGATGACTATGCACTGTTCACAGGTAATGAAGTGGGCGCAATGCTTCTTGAATACATTTGCTCTGAACGAACCAGAATCGGTTCCATGCCGAAGAATCCGATCGTTGTCAAGACCATCGTAACAACGGATCTCGTTAAGGCGATCGCTGAGAATTATGGTCTGGAAATGATTGATGTACTGACAGGCTTCAAGTTCATTGGCGAGCAGATCGGTTTCCTGGAAGAAAAGGGCGAAGAAAACCGCTATGTCTTTGGTTTTGAGGAAAGTTATGGTTATCTTGCCGGCACCTATGTGCGCGATAAGGATGCCGTTGTTGCTTCTATGCTGATTTGTGAAATGGCTGCTTACTATCGTACAAAGGGCATTTCTATGATTCAGGCAAGAGAGAATCTTTATAAGAAATACGGTGTTTTCAATCACTCCCTGCATAGCTTTACATTTGAAGGCGAGAGCGGTATGAAGCAGATGCAGTCCCTCATGGAACAGCTTCGCAATGAGCCTCCGGTTTCCATCGGCGGACTGAAGGTTGTTTCCATTTCCGACTACCAGCTCAGTGTAACAAAGGATCTGGTAACCGGCAGCACTTCCGAAATCACACTTCCGAAGTCCAATGTTCTGGTATTCAATCTGGAGCGCGGTGCAAAGGTTGTGATTCGTCCTTCCGGTACTGAACCGAAGATCAAGAGCTATTACACCACTGTCGGCACAACAATGGATGAGGCAAAGACCCTTGAGGAACAGCTGATCGCTGATTTCTCACAGCTGCTTCAGTAATTGCATAAGTGAAAACCCCATTCCGCATTTCTGCGGAATGGGGTTATTTTTATTTCCAGAGATCGCACCAATACTGTGCACTTGCAAGGAATAGTACCTGTGTATATTCCTCCGGATTGACACAGGATGTAAGCTCCGTACCGGTCGTTTCCAGATCAATGATACAGATTTCACTGTAATGCTGTGTCAAGAAAGGAACCATACAGTCTGCAAAATCATCCTTATAAAGCAGAAGTCGTTTCTCATTTCCAAGGTCAGTATGAATTACAAGCTTCTCGCAGGCATCTCCCAGATAAAAACGATAAGGATTCCCCCCTTCAGAGAGCTGCTTGAGATCATAAACTTGCGGCAGCCGCTCCTCCTGGATCCCGTCACTGTCATATGCAGTAACAGAAATGACATTACTCCCATCCTCACAGTGATAATAATCAAGCACATCGGGTTTCATATCCTCATACAGGGTGCGTTCATACAAATCGCCCCGAAAATCCGTGCTGACACGGGAAATGGCATAGCGATAGTATGGGGTTGCTGTAAAGCCCATTTTCTGTATCGCCGTCTGATAGACGCAATATGCACCATAGCTTGTCCAATGAGAGTCCGTGCGATAGTAAATATACGCATCCGACACGGAGGAGAGAATACTATGCGCATCCACGCAGCGTACATAGCTGTTTGCTTCGGCATATATATCACGGATAATGCTTCCCTGATCGAGCATCACAGCGTTATTCGGGAGTTGATTTTCATAGATCTCCGATGAAGAAGGCACAAGCACCAAATAAGTGGGCAGCTGATAGGTTTCGTAGAATTGATTGATCCCTTCCACCATAGCGCCGCAATCCATGCTCTCATCCGTAGTGATTTTCTCAAGCAGCATTTCATCTGTTATATAGACATCCTGAATCAGCTGTTCGCCCATGAGCATATCAATGCCGGATTTTAAACGGAACAGGATATCATGGAAGCCGATTGCCTCACCAAGATAATGCTCCACCTCCGATGCCCAGCTGCCGTTCATGACTGATGTGAAGGTAGGAACAGGAAAATGGGAAGGCTTAAGATTGGGAATGGAAGAAATCGAAAGCGTCAAAACCACGGCACTGCACAGGATCACCATCTGGTAGTGAATTCGTTTTTTCATATATCCTCCGG
>JAZQAA010000342.1:0-3688 GCA_045544975.1 Oscillospiraceae bacterium
GCCCTGCCGGAGATGTACTACACCAATCTCCTGCGCATCAATTCCAATCTGTACAAAACGAAAAACGCCACCAGCAATTACGCAACAGAATCGGAAGCACAGGCAAGAATTGACGAAATCACTGCGCTCTACGAAGCCTGCGGACTTGGCGGCTATGATTACGGCGGCAGCGTGACTGCCAAGGATGACGGCACCTACGATGCGAGCTGGAACTGGCTTGGCTACGACGCTTTCACCTTTGACGCGGCACTTGATGCAAAGCTTTCGGTGGATTGCGACAATTCCGCCTTCTATGGGCAGACCGTATGGCAGTTCATCCGTGCACATCTTGGGTACCGCTTTGTGCTCCGCGAGAGTCTCCTCTCCGCAGAGAGCGCACCGGGCGAAGCACTGGACATGGCGTTCACCATCGAGAATACGGGCTTTTCCGAAACGCCGAAGGATAAGGAAGTGGAAGTCCTTCTCACAAACGGCTCGATCGTCTACACCTATACAACGGATCTGAACGCTCGTGACTGGGCGTCTGCAACGCAGAACACCGAAACACTCAGTCTCACCCTTCCGGAGACCATGCCGGGCGGTGAGTGGGATGTTCTTCTGCGCATTTCTGAGCGCAATGACGATGCGGTCTATGACACTGCGTTCTGCACGAAATTTGCCAATGCCGATCTGCAGTATGATAAATCCCTCGGTGCCAACTACATGGGCAGCCTGACAGTGGACGCACCGGAGGATATGGATCGCGCACCTGCCGAGGATGAGAAGCCCGCCGGCTATTATATGGAGGCGCAGCCGATCGCCATTGACGAAACCAATACTGTCACACTGCTTGACAAGACCTACACCTTCGAGGAGGATGGGCACTATGGCTTTACCTTCCTCTACAAGGCAGAGGGCATCACCGAAGAACTGCAGCTTGGCAACTGGTACGCAGGCTTCACGGTGGCGGAAGGCAGCTACGGCAGCGCCTATACAACCTATGGACTGAACACACGCAACCAGGTGCTCACGGAGGACGGCTATTATGCGCTGCACATCCCCTTCTATGGCTGCGCCTTCAACTGCACGGAAGCCTCCGTCGGCGGCACGACCCAGCTGACTGCGTTCACCTTCAATGACAGCCGCAACTACTGGAGCGAGGATACCTTCACATCCCTCGGCGGCAATTCCGGCGTCACCATCACCCCGATCGCCTTCATCGAGGGCGGCCATGCGGGCTACGATGTGACCTTCCATCTGGAAAGCGGTGATTACCAGTACACGGGAACCTACGGCTTCGAAGACAAACTCTCCCAGTCGATCAGCAATGTTCCGGCAGTCACGGTGCTTTCCCTTCTCGAAGAAGAATGCCCTGCGCAGTACACGGACGAAAACGGCAATGTCTACAAGCTTCTGGGTTTTACCACCCGTGAGGGCGACAAGAGCGCACTGATAGGCGATCACTGCATTGCCATGGGAACGATGGCGCTCTACCCCTTCTATGAGCTTGACAGAGAAGCGACCAATCTCAACACCACCAGTGCCGTACTGACAAACGGTGCGGACAGTCAGGGCGTTCGGTACCTTCTGGACGAAACGACCATGACGGCGACCGTCGGCGATGCAGGCGAATGGGAAAACAACAGCGGCTATGCGGCAAACGGCAGCATCATCCTGCCGGCGCAGGTCATCAGTGACGGCAAGACCTACACCGTCACCGCCATCGGCGACAATGCCTTCGGTTCGAATTTCCTTGTCGAGGATGTGACCATCCCCGGCACTGTCAAATCCATCGGCGAGAACGCCTTCTACTACGGCACGGAGCTGTATGTCTACGAAAACAGCGCACCTGCCAATCTCCTCAAGGACAGCGAATACACGGTGCACTATCTCACCGCCGTTTCCCAGAAGGGTGATGTGAACTGCGATGGCAGCGTGGATATTCTGGACATCATTGCCCTGAACCAGTGGCTCCTTGGCATGGACATTACCATTGACGGTACCGCCGGTGATCTGGATGTTTCCGGTACACTCACCATTTTCGACCTTGCAATGCTCAAGCGGCAGCTATTGTAAAAAATACTCCCCGGACAAAAAGCCGGGGAGCTTTGTTTTATTCGCCAGCAGATTGTTCTGCAGCATAATCCGCAGGAATCTGGAAGGTGGAAGAGCAGGCAAGGATATTGATATCACCTGACTGGAATTCCATGCCGAGATAGTAACAGCAGGAATCGGGATTCTGCGGATCCTCGATCAGATAGAGAATCTGATGTGTGGAATATTCCGGATACACGCAGTAAATCCGCAGTGCATTGTAGCCATTGACAGTGACAGTGGCACCTGCAAGACCGTCCACAGTACCGCTCAGCTCGAGGGAATAGCGGATGCTCTGTGCAGCGGTTTCGTAGTCCATATCGGTATAGCGGTCAAGGGTAATCATACTGGAGCCGCTCGGTGAGCAATACTGCAAAAGCCCCGGATTCTCCTCGGACTCATACTGCACGAAGCCCAGCGGTACGCTGATATAGCCATGGATATCGTCACCGATCTGCTGGAGCTTTCCGGTATAGATATATTCGCCGTAATCATCGGCGATGGCACCCTCAGGGATTTCCTGCATGGTGGCAGGCTGGGTTTCCGCGGTGCTGACAATGGGATCTCCCATTTCGGAATGTTCTTTCTTTTCGCACGCCGTCATGGCAAGGGCAGTGATGCCTGCCAGAACAATGGTGCTCCATTTATATCGCATTGCAAACTCCTTTATGTTCCTGATTTTCTCCATTCTCTGGATGTTAGTTTCATTATAGCATATTCCGCAGGAGAATGCAAGAGAGAATTTTGAACGGGCAGTGCAGCCGCATGAAAGCTATTAAAACAGAATCCAAAGGGGTCTGAGGGTGACTCCCCACGGGGTGGGGCGTGCATCAACTGTGGGCAGTTTATGGCTCCCCTCTCTCTTCGTCTCAATCAGCCTTTCTCGCAATCTCCGGTACCTTTCCAACTGCAAAGGCAGCGATGGCAGTGAGGAGGATCTCCGGCAGCATGAAGGTTGCATTATAGATCAGCGAATACACAAGCGACAGCGTCATGCCGGAACAGCTCTGGAGCACGCGATTTCCAAAGGATGCGATGCTCTCCTGTGTAAAGAACCATTCCGCCCATGCACCGAAAAACAGCAGACCGGACAGCACATGAACGAGATACCGCAGCGTCAGCGCAAGTACTGCACCAAGGCAGAGTGCCGGTGCCGGCTTCATCCGCTTGCGGAAGATGCCGCCGAAGCCGAGCATGGTATACGCCGCGATATAATCGAGGAAAATAATGCAAATTCCCATCCAGAGGGCGTAATCCTCCGGAACGAAGAATGCCTTCACCTCTGTAAAGCTTGTTACCATCTGCAGAAGGCTGTAGATGAACGAAGAGAACAGCCCCCATTTCAAGCCGTGCCGATAGGAAATCAGCACAATCGGCAGCATACTGACAATGGTAATACCGCCGCCGAACGGCAATTGAAACGGTTTGAATAAGGACAGGGCAAGGGCAATGCCTATCAATATTCCGGTTTCGCAAATGGCAAGTGTTTTTTTGGACTTCATACAATTTCTCCTTCTGGGGCAGTCCAAGCCGGATAAAAAGAGCCATCGGACAAACCGATGGCTCTTGCGTTTCCCAGTCATTTCCCTACGGCGGCATTATCCGCATCAGGTTA
>JAZQAA010000343.1:0-6010 GCA_045544975.1 Oscillospiraceae bacterium
CGTCAGATCAGCCAGAAGCAGGCTGCGGCGGATCTGGGTATCTCGCAGGCATTGCTTTCTCACTATGAAAAAGGCATCCGTGAATGCGGTCTGGACTTCTTAGTAAGAATTGCGGATTACTATAATGTGTCCTGTGACTATCTGCTCGGCAGAACCCCTGAACCGGAAGGCAAGACCATCACGATGGAAGAAATTCCGGACGATGACGGCAACAACAGTATGCCCAGCCCCGAGGTAGTGGCATTCAACCGCAAGATCATCAACAATTCCATCAGTCTGCTGTTTTCGCTGGCGCAGAAGGCAAACAGCATCACACTGATCAAGGAGATCTCCTCCTACCTGATGCTCTCCGTCTACAAACTGTTCCGCATTGTCTACAATGCCAATCCCCACAACGACCAGAAGCTGTTCTCCGTACCAAA
The DNA here is from genome assembly GCA_045544975.1 of Oscillospiraceae bacterium. Lineage (GTDB taxonomy): Bacteria > Bacillota > Clostridia > Oscillospirales > Ruminococcaceae > UBA3855. Next base: position 423 of record JAZQAA010000343.1, read on the forward strand.
GGTTGTTGCCAACGATGATGCAAGTGCCATTGTGTGCATGAATGAAGCCAACATCAAGGCGGCATCCAGCGGTATTCCGATTGGTGAAAACGACTGTGTTACAGATTCGGAGATTCTGTATCTGACAACCTCCATCCTTTCCCAGTCCTATCCGGAGTATTCTTCTTCCCTGCTGACACTGATTAAAATCAGTGAGGACAGCATTCACAAGAAGCGCAACGCCTGATGCGTGATGCCCTCCTTTCTATTCTACCACATTTTTGTAAAAAATAAAAGGGGTTTTTGATTTTTTTCCATTCAGGCGCATAACTATTACAAATGAATTGTCTGTAGTTCTCTCCATGCAGCGAACAACACCATGCTGTCATCGGGGAGAACTGCGTTTGTCTGTCCGTTTTCAGGACAGTACATTCCTATGAAAAGGAGAATTGTATGCGAAAACTAAAAGGCGTACCGGTTCCGCATCAGAAGCACACCTCCGGCAGTGCATTGCGGGCGCTGCCCATTCCGGAAAAAGTGCTCATTCCCATGTCCATGCACATGGGCACTCCGTGCACACCGCTTGTCAAGCTGCAGCAGACTGTTGCTGTGGGGGAATGTATCGGCAGAAGTGAGGATTTCTTCTCAGCCGATGTTCATGCAAGCGTTTCGGGCACTGTCACCGCGATCTGTGACTATCGTATGGCAAACGGCCGTTTCTGCAAGGCAGTCGAAATCACTTCCGATGGAAAACAGACAAAATTTGAAGGACTTACACCGCCGGTGTATTCGAACAAGGAAGAATTCCTGCAGGCGGTTCGCCGCAGCGGCGCTGTGGGTCTTGGCGGTGCGGGATTTCCGACGCACTTCAAGCTCAGTCCGAAGCAGCCGATTGACATTCTGATTATCAACGCCGCAGAATGTGAACCCTATATCACCTCCGATGACCGCACCATGCAGGAGCATCAGGAAGAGATCATCAGCTGTATCCGCCGGATTCTGGAAATGCTGGAGATCCGCGAATGCGCCATCGGTGTGGAAGAGAATAAACCGGATGCCATTCGTTTTCTCAGTGAATGTGCGGATGCTGATCCGGATATTACCATTGTTCCGCTCAAGCCGCTCTATCCGCAGGGGGCGGAAAAAATCCTGATCTACAACATCACCGGCAGAGTCGTGAAAGAGGGCGAGCTGCCCTCCGATCAGGGTGTCATTGTGATGAATGTTTCCACCGCTGCCGCGCTGGAGCAGTTCTTCCGCACGGGTATGCCTCTCGTCAGCCGCAGTCTGACCGTGGACGGCGACACCATCGGGAAACCTTGCAATGTGACAGTTCCCATCGGCACTTCCATTCGTACAGTACTGGAAGCAGCAGAATGTGATTTTGACAAGACAGAACGCCTGATCGGCGGCGGCCCGATGATGGGCGGATGCCTGCCGGACTTCGATCTCCCGATTACAAAGGTACATAATGCCCTGCTGGCATTCGGTGCAGCAAAGCCTGTCCGCACCACAGCCTGCATCCGCTGCGGCAGATGCATCGCCACCTGTCCGATGAACCTCATGCCGACAGCCCTGGAGCAAGCCTATCGCTTGAAGGATACGGCAAAGCTCAATGCGCTGCATCTGAACCAGTGTATGCTGTGCGGCTGCTGCAGCTACGCCTGTCCGGCAAACCGTCCGCTTGTTGAGAGCCATCGCCTTGCTAAGGCCATGCTGCGCGGAAAATAAGGAGGCCCTGTCATGAAGCTTATGATAATTTCCCCGTCCCCGCACATCCGGGACGGACTCACAACACAGGGCATTATGCTGATTGTCATTGCAGCACTCCTGCCCTCCGCCATTGCCGGCGTCATCCACTTCGGATGGCGTGCGCTGCTGCTGATTGTCTTCTGCATGGTGCTTTGCACAGCCTGTGAAGGCATCTGCAGGAGAGCAATGAAACGAGAACAAACCATCTCCGACGGCAGTGCTGCCCTGACAGGACTGCTGCTCGCCCTGAATCTTCCGGTTACCCTGCCGCTCTGGGAAGCGGCAATTGGCTGCATTATCGCCATCGCACTGGTGAAGCAGCTCTTCGGCGGTCTGGGACAGAATTTCGCTAATCCCGCCATCACCGCAAGAGTGGTTCTGATGGTTTCACTGACCTCCGATATGACAAACTGGATTCTCCCCCGAACCGCAACCAATCATTTTTCCTACGATGCTGTCAGCTCCGCAACGCCCCTTGTCAGCGGAAATGCAAGCTTTCAGGATTTATTCTGGGGCAGTGTTCCCGGCTGCATCGGCGAAACCTGCAGTGCAGCGCTGCTGTTCGGCGGTCTGTTCCTGATTTTCCTTGGAATCATTTCCCCCGTCATTCCCTTTTCCTACATCGGAACCATGGCAGTCTGCTGCCTGATCGGCACGGGCGGTGATATGCAGGAAATGATCTATCAATTGCTGTCCGGCGGTCTGCTGCTCGGTGCCTTCTTTATGGCAACCGATTATGTCACCTCCCCCATCACACCCAAGGGCAAGCTGATCTTTGGTATCGGCTGCGGACTTCTGACCTATCTGATCCGTACATTCGGAAGCTATCCGGAGGGCGTTTCACTGGCAATTCTGCTGATGAATATTCTGACACCCCATATTGATCACCTGACCATGACAAAGCCCTTTGGCGTTGTGAAGCAGAAGAAAGGGGCGAAGTGAATGAAGCATGTGATTCCCCCGCTCGTATTGACGCTTGTCTGCGCTGTAGTCTGCGGACTGCTCGCAGTCGTGAACGCTGTTACAGAGGATAAAATTGCACAGGCAGAGATCGACAAGCTCCAGAACAGCCTCATTTCCGTTTTTGGCGAAGGCACCTACACGCAGCTGGACGCGGATTTTGACGGTGTGACAGCTGTATACAGCAGTGAAGACGGCATTACCATTTTCGATATTACCACGGATGGCTATGCAGCCGGCGGTATCCGTGCACTGATCGGCATTGCCGGCGACGGCACGGTAGCGAATGTCGGCATCGTCAGCTGTGCAGAAACTCCAGGTGTTGGCACGAAAATTCTTGAGAACGGTTATGCTGCAGGCTATGCCGGTGCTGCTCTTTCCGGTGATGCCGTTTCCGGCGGACCCGATCTCATTTCCGGTGCAACCAAATCCTCAAATGGACTCAGAAATGCAGTCGCACTTGCACTGACGGCGCATTCACAGATGAAGGAGGTGCAGTGATGTCAAAACAGAGTTATTTCAAGGAATTTACCAAAGGACTGCTCAAGGAAAACCCCACACTTGTGGGACTCCTCGGTATGTGTCCGACGCTTGCGGTTACCACGCAGGCAAAGAACGGTCTTGGCATGGGACTTGCAACGATGTTCGTGCTGATCGGCTCCAATCTGGTCATTTCCCTTCTGCGAAAGGTCATTCCGGAGACAGTCAAGCTCCCCTGCTACATTGTCATTATTGCGGGCTTTGTAACCATCATTGATTTCCTGATCCACGGCTTCCTGCCGGATCTCCACGAGAGCCTCGGCACCTTCCTCTCCCTCATTACCGTTAACTGCATCATCCTTGGCCGTGCGGAGATGTTTGCTTCCAAGAACAAGGTACTGCCTTCTATTCTGGACGGTCTTGGCATGGGTCTTGGCTTTACGATGGCGCTCTTCCTGATCGGTTCCATCCGTGAAATTCTCGGTTCCGGCACATGGATGGAGCTTGCACTGCCCGAGGGCTTCCCGACCATGACCATCTTTACCATGACGCCCGGCGGATTTCTGGTGCTGGGTATTGTCATCGCACTGGTAGGCCGCATCGGACACCGGAAGCCTCCGGTTCTCAGCGGCTGTGCTGCCTGTCCTAACGCAGGCGCCTGCTCCGGCGGATGCGCTGACGGGAAGGAGGCAGAAGCATGAGTACATTCCAGCTCTTTGTCACAACGCTGCTTGCTGCCATTCTCACAGACAACTATGTCCTCTCACGCAGCATCGGTATCTGCCCGTTTCTTGGCGTTTCTAAGAAGCTCTCCTCCAGCCTTGGCATGGGTGCAGCAGTTATCTTCGTCATGGGCTGTGCGGCAGCAGTAACATGGCCGATCTATCAGCTTCTGGTCATGCTGCATCTGGAATACCTCCAGACCGTTGCCTTCATTCTGATCATCGCGCTCTTTGTACAACTTGTAGAGATCGTAATGAAGAAGCTCCTTCCTCCCCTTTACAAGGCTCTCGGCGTCTACCTTCCGCTGATCACCACCAACTGCGCTGTACTTGGCGTCACCATCAACAACATCAATGATGGTTACGGCTTTGCACTGTCCGTCTGGAATGCGGTCTGCGTCGGCATTGGCTTTACCGTGGCACTGATTATCTTTGCCGGTGTACGAAGCAAGCTTGAGGTTGCCGATATTCCGGAAACCTTCAAGGGGATTCCTGCTACACTCGTGGCAGCTTCCATCGTTTCACTGAGCTTCACTGCCTTCTCCGGCATGATTTCATAAGGAGGGCATTATGAACATACTGATTCCTATTTTGCTCTTTGCCGGCATCGGATTGCTGGCAGGCATTCTGCTGACAGCAGCATCCGTCTTCTTCCGTGTGGAAACTGATCCCCGTACCCAGCAGATCACAGAGGCACTCCCCGGCGCCAACTGCGGCGGCTGCGGATTTGCAGGCTGTGCAGATTATGCGGACGCCATCGTTCAGGGGAAAGCAGCCCCCAATCTCTGCAAGCCCGGAGGTGCGGAAGCTGCCGCCAAAATCGGCGCAGTACTCGGCACTGTTGTAGAAGCGGCAGAACCGGAGGTTGCAGCCATCCACTGCAGCGGCGACTGCAATGCTGCAAAGCGGCTCTATGATTATGCAGGAACGCCGACCTGTGCAGCGGCAAATACTTATTTTGGCGGCACGGGCATCTGCAGCTATGGCTGTCTTGGATTCGGAGACTGCGCTGCCGTCTGCGAAAATGATGCCATCTGCATTCGCGACGGTATCGCCCGCATCATCGAAGAACGCTGCGGAGCCTGCGGCAAATGTACGAAGGTCTGCCCGAATGCGCTGCTTTCACTCAGACCGAAGCGCATTCCTGTCACAGTGGCTTGTTCCTCCTGCGACAATGGAAAACAGACCAAAGCAGCCTGCACAAACGGCTGCATCGGATGCAAAATCTGCGAGAAGAAATGCCCGAATGCTGCAATTTCCGTACAGGACTTCCACGCAGTCATTGACTACAGCAAATGCACCGGATGCGGCATCTGTGCACAGAGCTGCCCCGTAAAAGTCATTCACCTCTGATAACGCAAAAACAACCGCCTCCCGTATTCACACGGGAGGCGGTTTCTTACATCATAATTTAGACAAGCAGTTCCTGAAGGGAAACCTTCCGGAGCAGAACACGCTTGAGCAAGCTGAGATCAAATACATCCACAACACCATCCTGCGTCAGATCAGCCGCCTGTGCATTCTCCGCAGAAAGCGGTGCATAGCCCATCAGATACTGGTGCATTGCAATCAGATCCAGAATGCTGACAACACCATCACCATTCACATCGCCATAACCGTTCTCCGTCGGATCCGTCGGATCAATCGGCGCTTCTGTTGTATCTTCCGTCGGTTCTGTGGTAGTTTCTTCCGTTG
>JAZQAA010000344.1:0-3060 GCA_045544975.1 Oscillospiraceae bacterium
CATCGAGCACATCGGGATTGATTTTTCCGCGTTTCATTGCATCAATTCCTTTCTGCATATCGTTATATATATTTTAACACAGTATCGCGTAAAAGTAAAGAGTTTTTTGAAATTTTTTTCAAAAACTTGACAGCAAAAATAAAATATGCTACGATTTGAAAAAAGTTTTTGAATTCTGTCTAAACCGGAACCAGTTTTATCGTAATAAATAGTGTAAGGACTTACAAAAAACACATAAAAAAGGAGGGACAAATCCATGGATGACAATGAGCTTAAGAGCAGACTGCTTGCACGCGAGAAGGATGCAATACAGATACTTTTAGAATCGCATGGAAGCACCATCAAATCCGTAGTATATCGCTACCTCGGCTCACTGACAGATGCGCGGGAGGAATGTATCAATGATGTACTCATGAACATCTGGGAACATATCGAACAGTTTGAGCCGCAAAGAAGCACCCTGCGCAGTTGGATTGCAGCAATCTGCCGGTACCGTGCAATTGACTACCGGCGCAAGGAGTATCATCGAATACAGACCATTTCATTGGATGAATGCACCGAAAATGGTATACAGACTCCCTCCCCTGCTGCAGTAGAATTCTCCGCAGAAACAGACGCCATCCTGCAAGCACTTCCGGCTGATGACCGCGTACTCCTTATTGCACTCTATGCTGAGGGGGAAAGTGCTGAGGCACTTGCGAAAGAACGGAATCTCTCCAAAGGTGGCGTCTATAAGCGCGCTGAACGCGCAAAGGAACGCCTGCGCTGCAGCCATCCCGAACGAATAAACAGTAAACTGAAACAGAAAGGATGAGTTATATGATCGATAAGATTTATAATCGCATGAATGATTTTGCTTATGAAGAACCTATTGATTTGGAAATGAGCTCACAGGAACAAGTCACATATCTGCATCAATTTGCACAGCAAAACAAGCCATCCATCCGCAGAACACACACGATGCGAAAAGCAATAATTGTTGCCGCCTGTGTGGCAGTACTCGGAGCAACGGCAGCCATTGCAGTTTCCTCCGCTGTCGGCAGAAGTAAAATCGCAATCACTGGCGGTGATGTCAATGTTGTGGATGTGAATCAGATCGGAACGGTTGCTTCAGAAGTCGATGCAGCATCCTATCTTCTCACACTGGATGAGCTGCTGTATGACTTCAACGGCTTCGGACTAATGTCGTTCTCTATTACCGATGGGAACGGCTGTGCCGTACAGAAAGACACCCTTGATTTGTCCGCACTTGAGCTTACGCTTGATCTGCCGACAGGCGGCTATGGACTTGGGGTTGGATATGATGGAGATTTGATCGCTTCCCTGCAGGCAAGTTTTTTCACCACTGCAGCACCGCAGAATGTCACTGTTACATTCAATGGCACGGAATATCAATTTAATGATATCCAGGTGACCGAGACCTCCGGTCTGTGCTGGGAAGCCGATGGACTGATCGTATCTCCGTTGGGTGTCACACTTGATCGCTATTGCACGCTGCACGATGCTATTGAATCCTTCCTCTTCGGTGATAATTGTACTGGCGATATGAATGCTGCCATTGCTACAATCCGTTACAAGGACGGCACAGAGGTGGAATGCTCCTGCAAGGGCTTCGGCGGAACCAAACCCACCCAAGCAGATGATCCAGATCGTGAGCTATGGAGATGCCAGCTGCAGCTCCATCCGGTAGAATTGATCGAAGAGCAGGATCTGTCCACCCAGTACTGCATCAATATCGAGAATCTCGAATCCATCACGATCGCCGGCATCACTTATGATGCTGCCGATGCACAGACCGTAACGAACTGAAAAAATAAAAGGGACTGCCAAAGCAGTCCCTTTTATTATTATTCTTCCGACATTTCGTCGTCTGATTCTTCTGCGATATCAGAAAGCACCTCACGCAGGGCATCCTGCCCTTCAAAGGTCTTCGCCGAAAACGGAATGGTGTGGATATCCTCAAAGCAGGGAATTTCTTCTGCGAATGCAGCCATGCGCTTTTCGCGTTCAGTCTTATTCAGCTTATCCGCCTTTGTCAGGACGATGATGAAGGGAATTTCCTCATCAATCAGACGGTTGATCATTGTAATATCATCGGCGGACGGCGCATGACGCATATCCACAAGCTGCACCACAAGACGAAGGTCACGGCCGGCTTCGAGATATCCATAGATCAGCTTCTTCAGGCGATCCTGCTCGGATCTGGAGGTTTTCGCATAACCATAGCCGGGCAAATCGACAAAATACGCACTGTCAACACCGTAGAAATTGATGGTAGCAGTCTTTCCGGGGACAGCGCTGACCCTTGCAAGGGATTTTCTCCCGACAAGCTTATTGATCAGGGTGGATTTTCCCACATTTGAGCGGCCGAGGAACGCAAATTCCATGCGCTCCGGCTTCGGAAGCTGGGAGGTCTTACCGCACGCCAGACAGAACTGGGCATCTTGAAACTTCATATTCCCCTCCTATTATGCTCTGATGGAAGCGGCGGGCTTCCCCTTTTTGGGGGATTTGCTGCCGGAGCTTTCATTTTTTCCGGAGATTTCCTGTTCAAGCGCAATGCTGAGCACCTCGGACAAATGACGGACAGGAACAAAGGTCACCTTCTCCTTGACAACATCATCCACTTCCTCAAGGTCGGCACGGTTGCCTTCCGGAATCAGCACAGTGCGAATGCCTGCCTTAAAGGCAGCCATGGATTTTTCACGCAGACCACCGATCGGCATCACCCTGCCGTGAAGTGTGATTTCACCAGTCATTGCAACATCCGCTCTGACAGGAATTCCTGACAACGCAGAAATGAGAGCAGTTGTCATGGTCACACCTGCAGAGGGGCCATCCTTCGGAACAGCACCCTCGGGCGCATGGATATGCAGATCCTTGGTTTTATAGAAATCCTCCGGAATATGGTACTGTTTTGCAACACTTCTTGCATAGCTCACTGCAAGCTTTGCGCTCTCCTGCATTACCTGCCCAAGAGAACCGGTGATTTCGATTTTGCCGCTGCCTTCCAGCACAAGGGCTTCAAGGGGCATGAGCACACCGCCGACGGATGTCCAT
>JAZQAA010000345.1:0-2449 GCA_045544975.1 Oscillospiraceae bacterium
GGTTGCACCGAACCCCTATTACACTGATGCAATTGCTGCGGAATGCATGGAGACCATCTTCCAGCCCACCATTGATGCAATGGCAGCAGAGGGAAGACCCTTCACAGGCTGTCTGTACTTTGGTTTGATGCTGACTCCGAACGGCCCGAAGGTGATCGAGTACAACTGCCGTTTTGGTGATCCGGAGACACAGGTTGTCCTGCCCCTGCTGGATACTGATCTTGTGGACATTATGGAAGCTATTTACAAGGGAACGCTTGCAGATCTTGATATTGTATGGAAGCAGGAGAGTGCTGCTTGCGTGGTTATGGCAAGCGGAGGCTATCCGGTTAAGTATGAAAACGGCAAGGTGATCGAAGGCCTCGACGAAAAGGGTCAGACTGCCGGTGCATTTGTATATCATGCAGGTACAAAGTATGCGGATGGTGAATTTCTCACCGCTGGCGGCAGAGTTCTCGGCGTGACTGCAACTGCGGATACACTGCAGGCTGCCCTTGCGCAGGCATACAAGAGTGTGGAACAGATCACATTCGAGAAGGTACATTACCGCAGAGACATTGGCCAGCGCGCTTTGCAGGCAAAGTAATAAAATAGCAAAGGAGTGGAACATCGGGTGCATCCAAAACTGAAAAAATGCTTTCAGCTGGGACAGTATGCCAATCTGCTGTTCCTGTTGTTTGCTGTTGTATGTGTAGTTTATTACTGGCTGATCAGTCGTCATCAGATAGAGTTGATTGGATTGGAAATTGCTGCCTATACAATTGAAACCAGCGGCTTCATTTGTATGCTGCTCTCACTGATCAACTTCTGGAAAATTGTACGCCATCGTTATTTTATGAAGGCAATGATGCTTGTCTATCTGATTGTTGAAGTCGTCATTATGATTATGGATTTCAATGCAGATCATCTGCCTTTTTATGAGTCCAATTCAATGTGGCTGAATATTGGACATTCCATTTTCTCAGCCGCAACCTGTTTCTCCTATCTGGCGCTGCAGCCGAAGAACACGGCACTGGAAATTTCCATCGTTCTGACAGTAACGATCATCCTTTCCGGTATGTTCGGTGTTATTTTTGGTTGGTCGGTTTATATCAGTATCTTCGCGAATTCTGTCGCCTATGTTGTACTGTTTTCTTTACTCCGATTCCTGCATTCTCAGGAACGGTTAGAAATAGACTGCCATGGTGACCGCGCGAGGGTACAGACATTTAAGAGTACTTTTTTCGATGAGTAAAATTGCTGCAGTGATTGGAAATGCCATGAATGACAGACTGCCCTATTTGCGGGAGAAAACATCCCAGCTGACTACTTCACCCGGTGTCTATTTGATGAAGGATGAAAAGGGCGGTATTATCTACATTGGCAAAGCTAAGAATCTAAGAAATCGAGTCACCAGTTACTTTCGTGTATCTGCTGACCATACACCGAAGGTTGCAAAGATGGTCTCCCATGTCTGGGATTATGACTTTATTGTGACGGATTCGGAATACGAAGCATTGCTGCTTGAGTGCAGTCTCATTAAGCAGCATAAGCCTCATTATAATATCCTTCTCAAGGATGATAAAGGATACCATTATATCAAGATTTCCAATGATCCATATCCAAGGATTACTGCGGAAAAACAGAAGACGGATGATGCACTTTACATCGGACCTTATACAGGGGGATTTGTTACTAAGTCCACAGTGGAAGAGGTCAATGCGGTGTTCCGCCTGCCCACCTGTCAGAAGAAATTTCCGCAGATGTTTCGAAAAGCACGCCCATGCCTCAATTTCCACATCAAACGATGTATGGGCGTATGCCAGGGTAAAATTTCACAGGATGCTTATGCCAAAATTGTCGAACAGGCAGTCGCCTATATCCGAAGCGGCAGCACGGCTTCTGTAGAACGAATGGAAGCGGAAATGGAACAAGCGGCAGAAGCGCTTGATTTTGAGAAGGCTGCAGTTCTGCGTGATCGGATCCGTGCCATCCAGAAGGCTGCAGAATCCCAGAAAATTATCGATAATCATTTCCGGAATGCCGATGTGATTGCCTCAGCAAATAATCAGGATGCAATTTGCATTTCTGTTCTCATGTATCGTGAAGGACGGCTGCATGATAAGCAGACCTTTCATTTCAGCGATCATGCCGATGATGCTGCCTTGGAGGCATTTGTGACCCAGTTCTACCATGGCAGAACGGATCTTCCGAAGCTGATACTTCTTGAAGAACCGCTCCCGGAAATGGAGATGCTTGAAGCCATGCTCAGCTCCCAGATGAAAAGCCGAGTGCGGCTTCTTGTGCCGCAGCGGGGGAGCGGTGTTCAGCTGATTCGTATGTCCAAGCAAAATGCAGCAGAAGCAATCGCTGTGCACAGCAACCGTACTGGTAAAGAGCTGCTTGCTGTTGAGGCACTTGGAAAGCTGCTCGGTTTGGAACAGGTTCCCAAGAAGTCGGAGGCCAAGCG
>JAZQAA010000346.1:0-2648 GCA_045544975.1 Oscillospiraceae bacterium
CTCCGACTTGTATGCAGCTGGAAATCGGTAAAATCTACGAAGGAAAAGTCAAGGGAATCACAAACTACGGCGCATTTGTCGAAGTACCTGTGGAGGGCGGCAAGCCCATCACCGGTATGGTACATATCTCCGAGGTTGCCAATACCTATGTCAATGAAATCCGCGAGTTCCTCACAGAGGAGCAGGATGTCAAGGTAAAGGTGCTCCAGATCAACGAGCAGGGCAAGATCAGTATGTCCATCAAGAAGGCAATGCCTGCCGAGGATAAGCCCGCACCGCAGAAACGGCCGCCGCGCAAGCCGGAACGTGACAAGGGGATTGTCTGGGAGCCGAAGCCGCAGAAGCCTGCCGGAGAAATGACATTTGAAGATATGATGAGCCGTTTCAAGCAGAACAGCGAGGAACGGATGTGCGATCTCAAGCGCAGCACGGACCGCAAGAATGGTTCCCGGAGAAGATCGAGATAAAAGAGAAGGATTCCGCAGATTTTGCGGAATCCTTTTTGGTTTTTTGGTGGAGATTGCGTAAAACTGCCCACCACCTGACCTCTTGCAGGGGGTCTGGGAGCGAGCGAAGCAAAGTTCCCAGGGCGGGGTCGGGGTGCGGCATTCAGCGCGCGCATCAAACGAGACTTTGTACCGTACCCATAAAGATCGGGAGGTTTGTGGTCTTATCCACAATCATGTATACAAACGGTCTGTCGAGCGTCACATATTTGATGTATTCCGGTGCGACAGCCGTACAGTCATTCATGATCACGGCGGTCACTGCCGCAGCCTTGGTGCCGGCGTTGTCCACAGTGATGTCGGTCTTGTGGATGACCTTACTGATGTAGAGCGTCGGATTGCCGCCGCACAGTCCCATATTCGAGAAGTCGGCAAGTCCCGTATTATCGAACGCCGTGGGCATACCCATTGCCGCGAGGGCGTCCTTCAGCTCAAGGTCGGTGCTGTAGCTGAACTTCGGCATCTGTGTCACGACAGTTATGTACTCCGGATCTGCGATCTCCTCATAGACCGCCTGCGCGTCCATGTCCGCAATCCATTCGTTCACGGTCATGCCCTCCTCGGGAAGGATTGCAACAAAACTGTAGTTGCCCTCATATTCCTTCGCAAAGCCCGTGGCGTTGCCGAAATCGTAGTAGATGCCCTCATCGGAATGCATCATCTCGGCGGACTCTGCCACGCCGTCCGCGTTTGTGAAGGTTCCTGCGCGTACCTGATCATCGCTGTACGGAATCCACCACTCCGCCTCAAAGCAGATGGCGTTGATGAGTGTCACCATCGATGCAGGGGACAGCTCCTCGATCACCTTGGGAATCATGCCGTTGGTGTTCTGCTTGACCCAGAAATTGATGTCCTCGACGGTCGTCTCGTCGTAGGGTGCTTTGTAAATTTCCGCGTCATAGTAGGAGATGTTCGTGTTCACAAAATCCTCCATGATCGTCAGATAGGGATCATCACGGTACCAGATGGAATCGGCAATGTGCAGCGTGCTCTTGCTGTCGCCTGTGAGCAGATCCTTGTAGCAGGAAAGATAGCTATTGAGGTCGCCCATGGGCATACCGCTGCCGAGGACATCCTCCATCTCCGCGAGGGTATCGCCGTCCGCGCCGTTTGCTGTCATGGCAAGCGCAAGACTGACAGAAAGCGGCGAAACCATGGTGTTCTGTTCGGGTGTTATCAGCATTGCCTGCTGGAACAGCTCTGTGGAAAACGCCATCTGGGCGCTGCAGAAGGTTTCATCCGGAGCATAAGTTGCGATACTGCTCTTCGTTCCGCAGAGGCGGACGCTTCCATCCGACATTCTCGCCGTAAAGGCATGATCCGTCCCAAGCAGGTAGTCCCGCATTTCGGAGAGGTCGGCAGAGGTCAGCTTGTCATCATTATCAAGATCCGCGCAAACGGGATAGGACGAATCGAAGCCTTTTTTCATGAGCGCAAGATCGAATGCATCCACTCTACCGTCCGCATTGAGGTCGCCCATTGTAAACGCCGCAGACGCAGCAATTGGAATCACAAGACCTGCAGCAAGCAGTGCACAGAAGATCTTTTTGTTCAGCATAAACATTCTCCTTTCAAGTATGTATTTACTTCTATAACAATCGAGGCAGGAAAATATTGGGGTTGGCATTGCAGATTCTCTCTTTTGTACAAATGGAAAAGAAGGTTTTTGTCAATTTTCACGATGCCGAACCGCCGCAGGACACGCAGCAAACAATAATGAGCACCGCAATCAGCAGAATCAGAGCAATGCCGCAGATCATCACGGGGATATTTTTCTTGCCGGAGGTACCGGCATTGTGGTAGAGTGCGCCGTCATAGGTCATCGTTTCATCACTGGAAATCTTGTCGGGACCGTCATGGTAGCCGCAGGGGCAGGTACCGCCGTCCTCCATTGGTTTTCCGCATCTGGGACAGAGCATAATCATTCCTCCATATCTTTCACTGCATAGGTATGCATTTTTCTATATTATAGCACAGCGGATCCCAGAATGCAAGGGCAGGCGGGTTGATTTGCGCACAACTTTCCCCATCTTTTGGAAAAAACGCGTTTTTTCCTATTGACAAGCCTTGAAAAGTATGATATAATAGAAATAATTCCGAAATTTAGTCAAATATAAAAAGGAGCGAAAACGAATTATGCAG
>JAZQAA010000347.1:0-9719 GCA_045544975.1 Oscillospiraceae bacterium
CCCCCGGCACCAAGGTGCCGGGGGTTTTCTTTCAGAAATTACGCAAGCAGCTGCCCGCGCAGCCATGTGCTGTTTTCTGCAATCTGCTCCGCCGTATGGGCCGCAGAGCCAACTGCAATGAATTTGATCTGGCGCAGCACCTCATAGGTCTGCACAAGTGCACCGGAATCATCAATGAACAACCCAATACCCCAGTGGCTTCCATATGCCACACCATTACTCAAATAACCGGCATAAGCACCGTCCACATAAAGCCGATTGGCTGTACCCGATCTTGTCAGCGCTGCAACATGGTACTCTCCCGATGTGACGGAGGAATCAATACCCATACAAAACTGATCCGAACCAATCGCATCTGCAGATTTGTAGCCTTCCACATCAATACCGTACCAGAAGCCGTTAACAGGACTTCCCAGACTGCCGCCGCATGACCCAACAATATGGGCGTTCATCTTGACATAGCCGACCGGATTTGTGCGGAATACAACATAGAGCGTGTTTTCAGTGGTATATGGCGTGATAAACTCTCCGTAGCTCGACGCAGTACCATAAACACCGGCAGAACCATCGGACTGGATCTTCATTCCCGTCCAGACCGCATCACTGCCGCCTGCAAGATTTTTCCAAGCGGACGAAGTCAATCCCTGCCGATAGTCAAAATAATCCGTTATTCCGTCCATCACAGGCATCCTCTCCGCATACTTGCGTGACCATATCAGCTCCTCTCCATGGTATACCGCCTCTGCCTGCTGCTCCCCCAGCAGGACATCCTTTGCTTGATTCAGCTGCATTTTCCCATCTCCCTTTTTGAATTTAAGAACATATGTTCTACATATTATTCTACCATAATGAAAGGGATTTGTCAAGAGGGAATCCGAGAAAAGAAAAAACCGGAGGCTCCAATGCGGAGCTTCCGGTTATTTTTTCTTCAACAGTTTTCTGCGGAACCATGCTTTATCAAGTTCACGGTATACATGGGAATTGGGAGAGCCCTCCGTAAAATAACGCGAATTATCACCGCCGAGCATTTTCACGGCGAAAGCGCCGACCGCTCTTGATCGCGACTGTCCGGCAAAACAATGGATAAGAAGCGTATCCACATTCCGATGCGCTTCTATAAAATCAATGATCTGTTCCGCCTGTGCTGCATCAAAGAGCTTTGTACCCTCGGATTCTTCAACGATATCATCAAACAACAGTGTCAGCACGCCCTTGCAGAATTGATTTTCTGTGAACCGGAATCCAAATCCGCCGGTATGGGCATCCTGAATGGAGATAACAGCATAGGAATCCTTCCGTTCTCCTTCATCCTCCATGCCAAAGCAGTAGTAATGGTCAATCACATACTCAAAGGCATCAAACACAGATTTGACAAGTACTTGTTTCATGACAGTTCCTTTCTATTTCTGATTCAGCAGTTCTTCATCAGTCATTGGATGGAAGCTGAGGATGTGTCGTGGAGGAACAGCGCGGCGCGCTTTTTCTTCCATTTCTGAAAGTCTCTCTTCAAGCACTGCAATCCGTCCCAGCAGTGTTGCTGTGCTCTGACGGGACGCCTCGCGGACGCGTTCTAGTTCTTCCTCCATCTCTTTCTGTCGGCGTACGATCGCTTCCAGCTGGGCATTCCATCCATTCGAAAACTCGTCGGATGACTCCGCCACCTGTTTTGGGATAACAATATTCCCCAGCAGTGCAGCATCCTCCGTTTTAGTTTTTTCTGTCAGAATTTTATTATCGGGAATTTCTGCCGGAATTCGGGTTTCTCCCCCTTGTGCAGCATCATCCGGTGCAGCATACAGCTGCGCCTTTGCAATTTCATTAAACTGCTCAATCGCACGCTTTTGTGCGAGCAGCCGCAATCTTTTCCATTCAATATCATCAAGAGCAGCACCATTGAAAAGCGGCAGGGTAATCACCTTTCCATCCACACGGATATGCAGGGTACGCAGATTCGGGCAGTCTGCAAAAGCTGATGCACCGATGGATTCAAGCGAATAGGGCAGTGCAAGTTCCTGAAGGCTCGTACACCCCTGGAAGGCATGACTCTGAATCTTTGTCAGAGAATCGGGCAGAACCACACGCACCAATGCTTTGCAGCCAAAGAAAGCTGAATTACTGATCTGATGCAAACCATTGGAAAACTTAACCTGCTCAAGCTTTTGACATTTGCCAAAGGCATTGTAATCAATTTCAAGCAAAGTGTCCGGAAGCACAACACTCCGAAGCCACTTGCTGCCTTCAAAGGCACTCTTGCCAATTGCGAACACACCTTCCGGAACAGTCACCTCAGCGTCAATTCCTGTATTTTTCTTGACAATTCCATTTTCGATTCTCAGCATATTTTACCTCATTTATAGAATATCCGTTTTAGCAGCTGCGAATAAGTTCCTCATCCGTGAGGGGATGGAAGCTCATGATATTGCGCGACGGCTTTGCCTGTCGGGAACTCATCTTGACAAGCAGGTCGCTCAATGTCTGGTTCTGTATCTCCAGTTCCTCAATCTGTTCATTCAACTCTGTTATCTGCTCCTGCAATTGCTTGCTATGCGTCTCATATTCTTCGCATTGCTTCATAAGAAGGACAATTTTCTTCTTATACTCAGAAAGCTGTGCTGCAAGCTGCTGGGATGGCTCTGGTTCCGGCTGAGTTGCGGGCTGCATCTCCGACTGGGGCTGGGACTCCGGAACGGACGGTACATTCTGCTCCGCTGCAAGCCGCTGCAGCTCCCTCCAGCGATCCATATCCAACACTCCGTTGACAGGCAGTGTAATGTGCTGTCCGTTTTTACGGATATGGATGGTTTTTAGAGAAGTACAGTTATAGAATGCCTTTTTATCAATGGTCTGTAGTGAATCGGGTACAATCAATTCACTAAGCTGCTGACAGCCTGCAAACGCATTAACGCCGATATGGGTAACACCATCGGGCACGGAGACCTTCCTCAGTTCCTTGCAATGGGAGAACAGGAAGGGAGAAACCCTTGTTAATCCCTTTGGAAGATTCACAACTGTCAATGCCGTAAATCCAAATGCCAGATCATCAATGTGACCAATGGTATCCGGAAATTCAATCTCCTTGAGATCACGGCATGAAAAGAACGCACTGTAGCCGATTCTGGTAACGGAATCCGGAAGCACCACGCGCTGAACATATTTATTTTTCTGAAAGGCGCATCTTCCGATTTCCTTCATTCCATCCGGAATGATGACTTCAGCACTTGTTGCGCCATACTTCTTGACAATTCCATTTTCTACCTTAATCATGTCACACATCTCCTCATGCAATCCCTAACGCCGACTTTGTCTATCAAAGTGAAAGGGATTCGTATCAGCATTCACCCTTTTCGTACAACTCACGATAGCGCGTCTCAGAAAGACAGAGCATCGGACGGACACCGCAGGGCTTGCGGTAGTTGCGGCTGTATTTCCTGATATGCCCCTTTTTATCCACGATGGACATATCACTTCCCTTACAATCCATGAGCCACCAGGCGTTTTCACATAACGGGGGCTGTATATTCTTCTGAAGCTCCTTCCAATCCACCGAAGACAGAAGGCTTACATTATCATTTGTGGTATACTTTCCCAGCCTCAGGGCAGTCGTTCCCCATTCTCTTGTAATCGTTCTCATTGCAAGCTTCTGCGACTGCGTAAACTTTTCATAGAACTCCTCATTCAGCCATTTGCGCAGGGATGCATTTTTCCATGAAACCTCACCAAAATGGAACTGGTCAAAGGGAAGCTCCGCCACCGGATTCTCTGCAATCATGAACAAGGCATCGCCGTTTTTCTTGTACACACACCATAAATATCCACCGAAGGAAAGCACAGTTCCATGCTTTATCAGCAATGCAGGCTTTGCTTCTGTTTTAGGCTTCGGGCGTTCCTCACGCTCGAACTTCATCCGGTAAAAGCCCTGTTCCATCGCGGAAGGCTTCGGGCGTTCTTCGCGCTCGAACTTCATCCGGTAGAAACCCTGTTCCATCGCAGAAGGCTTCGGGCGTTCTTCGCGCTCAAACTTCATTCGGTAAAAGCCCTGCTCCATGGGCGAAGGCTTCGGCCACTGCCGTTCAATTTCTTCAGCCGTCAGTTCATGAAAGCTCAGTATTGTTTTTTCCATAGATCCCTCACTGCGTCAAACGCTGAGCAGCATACTGTTCTGCCTGCTTCAGGAGCTTCTGTGTTTCCTCTTCGCCGAACAACTCATAGGACATCTGACGGGTTGTCATTTTATCGCTCTGTTCCTGTACTTTCTTCCGATCTGCTTTCCCATTTGCACCGGTAACCCTCTCCAGATCAGAGGGCAGCTTTCCGGGTACGGACTGCTGTTCCTGCTTCTCTTCCGCAGAAGCGGCAACACTCTGATTTGGCACATATTGTGCCGCAGATAGAACCGGAAGGTGTTCGAACAGCTCAGGCAGTTCATCTATCAATTGATTGATTCTCTGGAACATTCGGTGCTTTGTCTCCGCGTATTCCTCCTCAGGGAGCTGGGTCTGCGCAAGTGCAAGCACTGCCGTTCTGTCATAGGCACCGCAATTGGCAAGTGCACTGAGATTTTCTGTCAAATCGCGCAACTGTGCATAGGTCATTCCCTCTGTCATCTCCGCAAGCTCCTCATAGCCATTTCCAGGCTGCAGTATGCTGTTGAGCATTGCCTGCTCAACGCGTTCGCTATGGCGTTTAAAAAAACGCAGACGCTGTTCGTACTGCGGCATTGCCATACGGCATTCAGTCAGGCGTTCGCGGAGCTGTCGCGGGATCAGCTTGGGCTTTTCTGTAATCACAATGACAAAAAGCGGTGCAAAGCCCTCCTCCTCACTGCGAATCGCATACATACAGGAAAATTTGCCGAGCTGGCGCAGCAATTCCTTACAATGGCTGCTTCTTTCGGGGTATTCCAGAACAAAGCACAATCGCTGCCCCTCATAAGCATCGAGGAGTGCATTGATATGCTCATAGACAAGATTCACACCGGGAAAATCGTTCGCCATATGTGCAAATTCCACATCCTCACCGGAGAGATAAACAGAAGTAAAGGGCTTGTCCTCATCTCGTGCATCAGCCCATCCTCCGCGTTCCGCGGTCAGATAGTACACTGCATGATCCGCAGCCGTATGCTTACCGCAGCCTGAAGGGCCTGTCAGCAGCAAGCCCGGCGTTCTTTGCAGGCGGCTGACGGGGTAGTTCAGCGAAGTCTGTAGAAGCTCACCCCAGCCGAAGCTGTCATCGGGCGGATTGAAACCAAGGAAATAGCCCCTTTCTCCGGACTCATACTTCACATCCTCAATCCACGCCTCAATCTGTTTCTGCAATGTATCCTTACTCATGCAGGCGCCCTCCATTCTGCTAAAATTTCAAAATCCCCGTTCCCCGACATTTCGTCGGGGAACGGAGCTTTACTTTGTTACTGGATTCCGCTCATACGGCGTTCAAATTCCTCGAGCTCTTCCATAATCTTATCATTATTAGAAGCCGGACGTGCCTTAATGGCAGCATCGAACACTTCGCGTGTAAGCTTGAGTTCACCGGACTTGATTGCCTCTGCGATGCGTTCGTCAGACTTCTGCATATCAAGCTTGCCCTCTTCGTTCTCCACGCTGTAGCGTTCCTTGCCGATGCTCTTCATACGCTCTGCGATATGGTTCTGCACCTTCATCAGATCACGGAAGCTGTAATTATCCGTTACATCCGCCATCACCTCAGGTGTCAGGCCCTCTTCAAGCACATAGGTCTTATACTTATCCTGGAAATATACAAGACGCATCTCATAATCCGGAAGCGGCATCCGCATCAGATCAATACGGCTGAGCATTGCCTCATCCACCTTCATCGGGTGATTAGTAGCACCGATGAGAATTACGGGGCACTGGGATGCAAGCAAGGCATCATATGCCTGCAGGAATGCAACCGTCAGACGCTTTTCATGTCCCTCCACACCGGGAAGGCTTCTGTCAAGACATACATCATCGAACTCATCGATGAAGAGGATACAGGGTGCATTATCCGCTGCCTCCTGGAATGCGATCTTTACAACCTTTTCTGCAACACCGACCAGACTTGCATGGATATCACCGCCCACAAGCTTAATAAACTTGTAGCCCTTTTCCATCAGTTCATAAGCAAAGGCGTTGATGATGTAGGACTTACCGGTTCCGGGAGGTCCGTAGAAGAACAATGTTTTCACAGGGGAAGTACCCAGTGTCTCATCCGTCTTTGTCCAGCCGATATTATCAGCAACCTCCATCAGGCGATTCTTGAGATCCTCCATGCCGGAAACACCTTCAAAGCCGCTGGACGGCTGCGGCTGGTACCAACTTTCGATGGTATCCGCCGGAACATCCTTCACTGCATTATAAGTAACAAAACCGGAAGCTGTTGTCTTCGGAACGCCTCTGCCGGGCTTTGCCTCAACTGCAGCTGCATTACCCTTCGGAGCAGCCTGTGCCGATGCTGTCGGACGAACTGCCGGAGCCGGTGCATTCTGCATCATGTTGGGCACCTCAGAAACAGGTGCCTGCGGTACTGCAAGTGCAGGATTGAGCGCAACCATGATTTCTTCCATCATCTCAAGGCAGTCCTTCGCTCTTCCTTCCCAGCTGCTGTAGACAGCTCTCTGGGAACGGTTCATATCACGGATTTCTTCACATACCTTTGCCGCATCGCGGTAACAGATCGCCTCTTCCTTGGAGGGCTTGTTGCCATTATCACGATGCAGGGTTTCTGCTCTGCAGATAAGTGCATCATACTGACTTGTCTTGAGACTCATGGATTTATTATAATCCGTGCTTCCCATCATCTTGCCAAAAGCCATATTATCCCTCTCCTTCTGTGCGCGGCGGTCTGGTATTGATCAGCGCATCATCTGCAAGCGCACTGGTATCCAGATCTGCATCCTCTTCTCCGCCCATCTGATCAAGCATATTGCTGAGCTGGGAGAATCTGTCCGCCGGTGCAGCGGAAGGTGTTTTGCCGCCTGTGTAATTTGTACGACGGTCGGCTTCTGCTGCTGCTGGATTCTTTGCATTGTTCAGGCACGCGTCAATATCACCGGTTACCTTCAGCTGCTCGAAGAAGCTGTTGAGCAATTCTTCCTTGGCAGCATAAACCTCATCGGAATTGATATAGCCAAAGCCGTCACGATCGGAATCGGACGCACTGCGTCTCTTGGAGATCTTGCTTCTCTTTCCGGTCATCTGCATCATTGCTGCATCGAGCATACCATAGGCGCGGGTCATGCTGTCATAGCTTGCGAGGGAACGCAGTGCAAAGGCAGCATCCTCCACAAGCATATAACCGATCGCAGCATCCCACATAATCTGCTCCTGCGGAATGGTGTCGTAGCCCCTTTTTCTGCCGTCTGCGATATGCTTGTGCTGTTCTCTGATGGCACTGCGGAAATTCACCTTGCAGGCATTGAGCTTACCACTGCACTTTGCAAGCTCCGCTGTCAGCTCTGCCTTCTCCGCTCTTTCAAGGTTTGCTTTTTTGAATTTACGCTTGCGCATAATCTCGTGCAGAGATTTTTTCGCATCGTTCAATACATCAGTAATTGCCATGTTCATCTACTCCTTTTTGTATTCCCGACATATCCGGTTTAGTTATAGAGCTGTTCGCCCTGGGTTTCTTCAACAGTCTCCTCGGTATATTGCTCAATTGCCTGTGTAATCTCTGCAAGCTCCTGTGCACGGATGGCCGCTGCCTGCTCTACCATTGCCTGCTGCTCTTCTTCTGTACGCAGACCCATTCTGCGAAGCAGCTCCTGTGTCTTGACACCGGTACCGGACACTTCCTTCTCCTGCTGCTTCTTAAGTTCCTCAAGGAATTTCTCAGCCTGCTCTGCAACCATGTTGCGAGCATGGATGGCACCAGGAGCATTATCAAGGCTCTCCATTCTGCCTTCGATGTCCTCGATCATGGTGATATACTCATCCACCTCAGTGTCGATCATCGCAAGGTCGTTGAAGATGTCCTCAATTTCTTCCTGGTACTTATTGAAGTTGTTGGGATCCTCAGCAATGGGCAGGATGCCAACCTTGGCATCGAGTGCGCTTACCATACTCTCATGCTTCTGCAGTCTGTTTTCCTGGCCCTCTGTCAAACGTGAGGTCAGGTCATGCTCTACAGTACGGAAACGCATATCGGTCAGCATCTTGCGGACTCTCTTCTCATCATCCGTCCAATTAGCAGCATTCTCATCCGCACTCTGATCGATAATGG
The DNA here is from genome assembly GCA_045544975.1 of Oscillospiraceae bacterium. GTDB lineage: Bacteria > Bacillota > Clostridia > Oscillospirales > Ruminococcaceae > UBA3855. Next base: position 8,221 of record JAZQAA010000347.1, read on the forward strand.
CTGCATATGCCTCGAGCAATACGGGATCGGCGTTGATCTCGGATTTCATTTCCTTCTTGGCATCTTCAAGCAGCTGCTTATCCTGCTGATTCTTGCGTTTTTCGTTCTCAATATTGCGCTTGAGTTCATCCACAATGCGGGAATTATCAATCAGACCCATCCAGGTATCGAGGTATTTTGTGCCGCTTTCGATAAAGCCCGGCACAAGATCCTCCTGAATATGGGGAATGCGGTTGCGGATTTTCTCCACACCGGTCAGAAGGGCATTCTTTGCTGCATAAGCAGCCTTCACATTGCCGTTGGCAACAGCGTTGCTGAATTCCTCAGCAAACTGCAGAAGCTTTGCATCAATAGGCTTTGTATCAACGGAAAAATACGGAGCCTTTCTCAGCGTACTCTGCAGCGCTCTGCAGGCAAGCTCCAGATCACACCACTTCTGTTCGGGATTGGACTTGTGTTCGAGAATATCCTTCGGCAGCTTGCAGCTGACAAAATTGATTCCAGCAAGCGTATCAATGATCATATTCTCATTTTCTGCTCTGTTATTGGTAATGGCTTTGGCAGCCTCCTCCTCACGCTGTCTGCGGCGTTCCTCACGATTTCTGAAGAAATCACCGAACACGGACTTTTTCTGTGTCTTTCCGCCCATCGGACGGCCGGACTGATGGCTTGGCTTTGGCATAATAAAAACTCCTTTCCGGGATGGCATATGTCATCCCCGGTCAAAATTCATAATTACAAAACACCTCATAATGGTGGATTGATCGTTTTTCATTCAGGGAAAGAATCCCTTCGTCAGATCGGCGCATTGCCGAACATATCATCGGTAATAAAGAGTTCCTCGTCCTCCTCATCCTCCTGTAAAGGAGCAGGCACAGGCTTTGACTCAGGAACCTCCTGCGGCTCGGACTTGAGATTCTTCTCAAGTGTGTCGAGCATTTCATACAGCTCGGAGGCAATTTCCTGAATATTTTCCACACCCTGCTGTCCGGAGGAGTAATGCAGGAGACGGGATTCAATACCGCTATCAAAGGTTGCAAGCGCCTTTTTCTGCGCAAGATACTGCGTGCGAAGATGGAGCAGAATGGACTCTCCAAGACCTTGAGCAGCCTTTTCCGACATTCTTTCATAATTGCATTTGGCATCATAGGTACTTTCAGAAAGCCGAATATAATGACTCAGTGCGCCAAGAATCTTCTTGATTTCTTCGTTGTCCTGTTCCGGTGCATAGAGGCACTGTACACCAAAATGGATGGCGTAGAGCACACGCTGATAAGTACCGCCGTCCCCTTTGTGACAGACATTGCCGAGATCCTTCAGACATTCGCTGATGAACTGTGTTACCCGGGCATTTTCCTCCTGATTTTTATGAACACTCAGCTCATAGCAGATTTCCATGAGCATTTCTTCCGGACTTCGTTTGAGCACATCATCCGAATCAGGCAGTTTCTGCGGCCGCAGAGCCATACAGTTGCAGGCGAAGCTACCCTTCTGATGAG
>JAZQAA010000348.1:0-5504 GCA_045544975.1 Oscillospiraceae bacterium
ACCGCTTGGCCTCCGACTTCTCCACGGTCAGGGGATAGGTTTCCTGATCGTTCACAATATCATCCACACTCACTGTCAGATCACCGTCCAACTCCGGTGCAGCAATACGGGCAAGTTCCATAATATCAGGGCTGGCTGCGGTCAGATCGCCGTCACAGGTGCTGGATGTCCAGAAATATGTCAACAGCGAGGAAATATCCTGCTCCTCAGCATATACTTTCTGTGGTTCATTGCCATTCACATCCTGCTGTACATCCGCACAGCAATAATTCACACAGAAATACGAATCCGTACCATATTCGCCATAAACATTCGTGATATAGCTGTCATAGCCGTTTGTTCCATCGGGAAGCTGACCATTCACAAAGGAGAAATACAAACCATCCATCACATCATCCGGATCGGCGGCATATACATCGTAGCAGGCGATGTACTGTATTTCTCCCGATGATATGGCTTCATTCATTGCTGTTACTTCCTCACTGATCTGTTCTTCGGAATACCAGCTCTTACCGCCCTGAGCCGTGACTGTGATCTCACCGTCTACCACATCCACCGTATAGTTGTTCAAAACCGGATAGAAATAGTGGAAATGACCGGATACTTCGGATGTGCCGCAATCCACGATCTCCTCGCAGTAATCCCTTGTGGAAACGACATACCTGCCGTCCTCCTCCGGTGTGAAGGTACAGCCGTTATTCTCATGTGTTACGGTGGATTCCTGATTGCTGCTGACAATCAAACCGAAATCGGCAGCACTCAGATCCCTTGGGAAATGCACAGAACCATCCGCAACGGACGGTACGATCGGCTCAGCAGTGGCATACGCCGTTAAGGGTGTGAGGGACAGCAGGAATGCTGCTGCCATTGCTAAATATTTCTTTTTCATGGTATATCCTCCTTGTTGCCATAATAACTGCTCTGAAAAAAGCAAGCCCTCTATTACTATAACAACGCAGAAGGAAAAATATTGGAAGTTTTTTCACAAAAATTTCAAGCGTCCCAATCCTCAAGCAAAGCGCGCAGCTCCTCCTCCGTATCTACGAGAATACCGCCGTTTGCAATCGTCCGCTGGTCCTCCTCCGGCAGCAGGTACAGCTCAATATCAAGAATGCGATAGGGCTTTTCGCTGTGCTCACGGTAGAGTGCAAGCTTCCCCTCATATTCGCCCAATACAAATCCGATTCTCCCCTGCTCAGCAGCGGAAGCCTCCCTCACAGCGGCATCGTGCTTATCATAGGCAACGCCCTTCGCAGCGGAAACGAGAATCAGCACAGCGGAAATCGCCATGGAAATGACAAGCAGATAGATCTGGAATCGGATGGAATCAATCTTACGCATGATAGCTCCCTTCTTTGCCGGCACCGATGCACAAATCGGCAGAATTCTGCGCATCCCGGCAGTTTCCACAAAAATGATCACAGTTTCAGTATGCCGCGCAGCAAAAAGTTTATGCAAAACAGCATTTTTTTGAAAAAAGACTTAACAAACTGGAAAAACTGTGTTATAATGATAGTGTGTCGCAGTTTGTCCGGATCACGGAAAACTGCATGGCATTCACCCCGAAAATGTGATGCGGACTGCACTGCATTCCGCAAGAAATACAAAGAAAGGAACTGTGTCCCATGCAAGAGCAAACTCCGAAACGCCGTCCATCCGGCAGTACAGGCAACACAAGCCGCAAGCAGGCTCCGCAGCAAAGAAAGCGCAAGAAAAAAACCAACAGAGCACTTCTCTTCCTCAAACGAGTGATCACCATCCTCGTCTCCATGTTCCTGTCCATCTTCCTGATCTGTCTCATTACAGGTACCATTGTGGCAACCGCCGTGGCAGTGTATGTGCTGGACTTCATGGATGAGGCTTCCACCATCACCCTTGAGGAAATGGAGCTGAGCTACAACACCAATGTCTATGCCTACGACAAGGACGGCAACCTCCTCACACTCTATCAGGTAAACAATGAAATCCAGAGAATTCCTGTTACGATTGAAGAGATTCCGCAGCACGCGCAGGACGCCTTTGTTTACACCGAGGACGAACGATTCTACACACATGACGGCGTGGACTACAAGAACACCATCGCCGCCTGTCTGAATATGGTTCTGAACTTCTGGGACTCCGAGCGAGGCGGCTCCACGATCACACAGCAGCTGATCAAAAATGTAACGGGCGATGACGAACGCTCCCCGTCCCGTAAGATCCGCGAGATTTTCCGCGCGATGACGCTGGAGAAGAACTACTCCAAGCAGGAGATCATGGAAACTTACCTCAATTACATCGGCTTCGGCGGTGCCGCAAACGGCATCGAAATGGCATCCATCAAGTACTTTGGCAAGAATGTCGGTGACCTGACAGTTGCGGAGGCTGCTTGTCTGGCGGCAATCCCGCAATCACCGGAGACGATCAATCCCTTTGCCGGCTACCGTGATGATGAAACCGGTGAATGGGTGAATACCGGCCGTGAGCGCAACCGCGAACGTCAGGAATATGTGCTCTGGCAGATGTATGACCACGGTGCACTTACCTATGATGAGTATCAGGCAGCACTGAACGAACACCTGATTTTCACAGACACAGAAGAATACGCAGCACTTCATCCGGAAGACGACGCTGAGGATTACCTCACTGAAAGCGGTGCTACCACATGGGCAGTTGATGCTGCACTTCGTGAAGTGCAGGCATACCTCATGGAAACCTATAACATTGATGAGGATGAAGCTCTGCACCGCATCAACACCGGCGGCTATCAGATCTACACCACCATCGACATGGAAATGCAGGAATATGTCGAGGAGAAATTCCTTGACCTGAACAACCTTGTCAATGCAGATCTCGTTGCAAAATACAAGGATACCAATCTTGACGGCGAAATCGACGAGGATGACAATATTATCTATCCGCAGTGCGCATTCATTGCAATGGACTATCATGGCAATATCCTCTCCGTAGTCGGTGCAACCGGCGAAAAGAAGGACTCCCTGATCTGGAACTATGCAACAATGGAACCTCGTCAGCCCGGTTCTACCATTAAGCCGATTACGACCTATGCGCTTGGTATTTACTCCGATCAGTTCCACTGGGGCTCCAAGATCCTCGACTATGGTCTTATTCTGCCGGACGGTAATCTCTGGCCGAGCAACTACAGCTCCACCTCTGCAAAGGGCAATTATACAAACGAAGAAAAGCATCTTTACTACGGTCTGCAGAAGTCCCTCAATACGATTTCCGCAAGACTCTGTGATGCCCTCACTCCGGAGAGTGTATTTACCTTTGCAACAGAAAACATGGGACTTGACCTGCTGCGTATTGACGCCGGCGGCTTCACCGATGTGGCACTTTCTCCCTTGAGCGTCGGTGCGCTTTCCTACGGTGTTACCATGCAGAACATGATCAATGCTTATGTCCCCTATGGCAACGGCGGCACCTACTATGAATCCCATATCGTCAGCCGTCTGGAGCAGGGCAATCACGAGCTTGTTTTCGAGAACAACGGCAATCCCCACGAAGCAGTGGATCCGGAAACTGCCTATGTCATGAACCGTCTGATGAAGAATGTTGTCTCCCCGTCCGGTACAGCAGGTGCAGCAATGCTCTCCAACAAGGAGGTTGTCGGCAAGACCGGTACCACACAGAACTGGGATGACCTTTGGTTCATCGGTCTGACAGAGGACTTCGTATCCGGCATCTGGATTGGCTACACACAGCGTGACAGCCTGCCGTCCTCTGTAAAATCCGCACAGATCTGGTACAATGTTATTGGTGAATATGCAAACAGCCTGGATACCGGCGCTTCCTATCCGGTATGCGAAACCGTTATCGAGGATTATATGTGTACCAATACCGGCCTGATCGCCGGCGAAAACTGCCCGAAGAGCGAACAGAAGGGCTACTGGAAATCTACGAACGCTCCGAAATGCGACGGCTGCGTAGCGGAAACAAGCGAAGATACCGGCGAATCCCAGGGCGCAACCGAAGAGAACGAACAGCCATCGGAAGGTGGCGATACGCCGACCGTGGATCCGACAGAACCGCCCGCACCGACGGATCCGCCTGCACCGACTGATCCTCCGGCACCCACCGATCCCCCTGCGCCGGAACCCACCGCGGCTCCCGCAGAACCCGACCCTGGAAATGAGGAATAACATGACTGAACAGATGATCCGCTTCTCTGCCCCCTGTCACTTCGGGCTGGAAAAGGTACTGCGGTTTGAAGTGACAAGAATCGGCGGTGAGAACATCACCGTACAGGACGGCAGAGTAAGCTGGACGGGGGATTTCACCACCCTCGCCCGCGCCAACATTGAGCTGTCCGTCGCAGAACGCGTACAGATTCTGCTTGCTGAGTACAAGGCAGAAACCTTTGAGGAATTATTTGAGGGAATGTTCCGCGCCCCGCTCGAACGATTTATCGGCAGGGACGATGCCTTCCCGGTCAAGGGGCACTCGCTCAATTCCCAGCTGACAAGCATTCCGGCGTGTCAGAAAATCCTCAAAAAAGCCGCTGTCAAGCGTCTGCAGAAGGCGTACAAAACGCAGGATTTCCTTCCGGAAACGGGAAGTCTGCACCAGCTGCAGTTCACCATCCTGAAGAACCAGGTGAGCATTTACCTTGATACAACAGGCGCAGGCCTGCACAAGCGCGGCTACCGCCGCAATTCCAACCTCGCACCCATCCGTGAAACACTGGCGGCAGGCATTCTCGATCTTGCGAGACTGCGCAGCAATAACATTGTCTGCGATCCCTTCTGCGGCAGCGGCACCTTCCTGATTGAAGCTGCCCGTAGAGCTTGCAGGATTGCTCCCGGTCTTGACAGACGCTTCATTGCGGAGCAGTGGAGCTGTGTTCCAAGAGAAGCCTGGCAGCAGGCACGCAGCGAAGCACTCGACAGAATTGACCGTCATGTGGATTTCATCGGCTACGGCTTCGATGTGGATCCGCAGGCAGTTGCGCTGACACTGGACAATGCCAAGAAGGCAGGCGTTGAGAAGCTCATCCGCGTAGAGCAGCGGGATGTTGCGGATTTTGAACCGATTCCTGATGCCATTACCATCTGCAATCCGCCCTACGGCGAGAGAATGCTCGAACAGGAGGATGCAAGAAAGGTCTACCGCACCATGGGTCGTGTGATTAAAGCCCCTGCTTATATTATCTGCGGTGACAATGACTTTGAGCACTACTTCGGCAAAAAAGCGGATAAGCGCCGCAAGCTCTACAACGGCATGATTTCCTGCCAGCTGTATTGCTATTTTGGTAAATAAAACGAAGCCCCGACAGGAATGTCGGGGCTGATATTTTGTGACAAACCCATCTCAAAAGTTTTCGGTCCAGCCTTTTCCATCCAATTCCATATACCCTTGGGCGGAAACAAACAGCTCCTTTCCTTGACAAACTCCCGAAAAAGGAGTATAATACAAACAGCAATTTTCGTTCACAGAAAGGATTTTCACCATGCTTGCCAATTACCATACCCATACAAACCGCTGCCATCATGCCTGGGGTGAGG
>JAZQAA010000349.1:0-3679 GCA_045544975.1 Oscillospiraceae bacterium
GCCTCCGACTTAGGAACAGTATGCCTCCGATAGCCTGCGCCTTTACTGTGATGAACAGGAAGTGCCTGCACTGCTTGCAAAGCTTCCAAAGGCGCAGCGCATGGACGGCGGTGTACAGCTGACCATACGGACAACGCTGGAGGCGCTGCCCATACTGGAAAATGTACGCGGAACAATCAATGGCTTTGAGGTCATTCAGGGAACAATGGATGATGTGTTCCTGAATGCAGTGGACGAGAAGGGAGAATAAATATGGGTGCATTACTGGAACTCACAAAACGAAATATCCGCATCTATCTGAGGGACAGGGGAGCGGTGTTTTTTTCACTTTTGTCCATGCTGATTGTGATTCTGCTGATGGTGCTTTTTCTCGGCGATATGAACATTCAGATGATTACGGACAGCCTTGCAGAATTCCCCGGCAGGGATGCTGACAAGGATGCAAGCCATGCCGAGCAGCTTGTGCTCCTCTGGACCTGCGCCGGCATGATTTCCATCAATGCGGTTTCTGTCACGCTCTCCGTGCTGACAGCTCTGATCCGTGATCGCAGCAGCGGCAAGCTCAGTGCAATTTACACCTCCCCCGTCAGCCGTCTGAGCATTGCCATGAGCTATATCAGCGCAGCGTGGGTTTCCTCCGTGCTGATCTGTACATTGACGCTTGTCCTCTCCGAGGCATGGTGCGTGATGCAGGGCGCAGAAGCTTTTACAGTGATGCAGCACCTGCAGTTGATCGGGTTGATCATGGTCAATTCCTTCACCTATGCGTGCATCATGTACTTTCTTGCAGCGATCGTTCGCAGTGAGGGTGCATGGAGCGGACTTGGCACCATCATCGGTACATTGGTGGGCTTTCTGGGCGGTATCTACCTCCCGATCGGCTCGCTCGCAGATAGCATCGCGGCAGTGCTCAAATCCACCCCCATCCTCTATGGCACGGTGATGTTCCGGAAAATCATGACACAGAGTGCTGTGGAAACTTGCTTTGAGGGCACACCCGATGCGCTGCCGGAGGAATACTGTGAGGTCATGGGTATCAGTCTGGAGGCGTTCGGTTTTGATGTGAGCATTGCCGGCTGTGTGGGAATTCTCATTATATGCGGACTCACTTTTCTGCTGCTCGGTGCGGCAATCACGGAATATGGAAAGAAAAAGGACAGATAAGGGGAAAAGATGAAAATTACAATTGAAACACAGAAGCCCGGCGAGGAGGATGAAATCATTATCCGCTGCGCCGAAGCGGATGAGGAGATTCTGGAGCTGATTTACCTGATCAAATCCAGAAGAAGTCCATTGACGGGCTATACGGAAAACGGCATGGTCAAGCTTTCACCCAAGGATATTTTTTACTTTGAGTCCGTGGATAACCGCGTCTTTGCCTACTGCGAAAAGCAGGTGTATGAGGTGAAGCAGAAGCTCTATGAAATTGAGGAGAAGTATCCCTCTTCGGATTTCCTGCGAATTTCGAAATCCGTGATTGTGAATGTGTCAAAGATTGTGCTGATCTCGCCCGCCTTCGGTGCAAAGCTGGAGGCAAAGCTCAAAAACGGCGAAAAGGTGATGATTTCCAGACAGTATGTACCGGATCTGAAACGCAAGCTCGGTCTTGAGGAAGGAGGCAAACGATGAAATTCTTATCCGAACTGATGAAATATTTCTGTTATATCACAACCGGAATTGTGCTGGTTTCCGGAATTACGGTCATGGGCAGTGATGGTATTCCCAGCATTACCTTGCTCCAGACGCTCCTTGCAAGCGGTGTGACAGCATTGGTTACCACCATTCTGCTGTTTGGTGAACCGAAGAGCAGGGGGGATATGATCTTCCGGCTGAGCCTGCATTTTGTACTGCTGTGCGTGATCATGATCGGCATTGGATTCTGGTTCCGCTGGATTCCAAGGGATCTGCTGGGTGCGATTTTCATGGTGGCATCCGTTGCGGTGGTCTACCTGTTCACAGCGATTTCCTATGTGATCACTTCCAGAAGGGAAGTCGACGAAATGAACCGCGCACTCTGGGAAAAATACAAGCAGGACAATGAACAATAATTTTTTTAAAAATTTTCCTGCATATTTTCTGATCCGATGTGCATACTAAAGATGTCCTGGGGACAAAAAACAATGTATGGAAAGAAGGATCTTCTATGATGAACCAGATGAAGAAGAATACCAACATCAAGTGCACCGTTGCAGATTGTCAGTACAATCTGGTACAGGAACACTACTGCAGCCTTGACTGCATTTCCGTCGGCACACACGAGGCACATCCCAGTGTTCCGGAATGTACTGAGTGCGATTCCTTTGTCAAGAGAACCTGCACAAACTGCGAATAATTCTATCATTTCGGAATTGACGCAAAATCCGCAGGAGCAGAACTGTTCCTGCGGAATTCGTCAGAATGCACAAATTCCATAGTCCGAAACCCTACAAAACGGAGAAAGCAAAGCGAAATCCGTTATAAACTATTGAGATCGGAGCGAAAATCGGGTATAATAGTAGTAGCAAAATTTTTCCCGTAAGGAGGAAGCATCATGTTCGATAAAACCATGAAATTTTCAGTGAATGAAGAGCGCGAGATTGAGCTCAAGCGGAATCTTACCATTATTTATGATGCTCTTGTACAAAAGGGTTACAATCCGATCAATCAGATTGTTGGTTATATTCTGTCCGAGGATCCGACATACATAACCACACACAACAATGCACGCAGCCTGATCCGTCATATCGATCGCGATGAGCTGCTGCAGGTGCTGGTCAAGTCCTACCTGAACCACTGATTTATGAACATCGAAACAGCGTTTGTTGCCGTTCGCAAGGCAGAAACGCTGTTTTTCATTCCCTCTGATAATTGTGAAGCTGAGCGCAATACTATCTAATGCGGCATCTGCCGCAGAAAAGAGGGGGAATTCTATGAAATGGCTTACGGCTTTGCTTCTTGGATGCTGCCTTGTGACAGCAATGCCTGTTTCGGCATCCGGAGCAATCGGTTATGGACAGGGCACACAGACGGATGACAACAATTGTCCCCTTGGTGCGCTTGAATTTGATGCACAGTACGGACAGTATGGCGCCTATGCGACAACACCGGATAAAAGCCGCATCATCCTCACCTTTGACCAAGGGTATGAAAACGGCTATACGGCAGAGATTCTCGATGTGCTTGCTGAAAAGCAGGTGACAGCAATTTTCTTCCTCACGGGTGACTATGCGAAACGCGAGACGGAGCTTGTCAGCCGGATGATCAATGAGGGGCACATGATCGGAAATCATGGCATGACCCATGCAAGTCTTCCGACGCTTCAGGAAGCGGAGGCAAGGGAGGAGATTTCCTCACTCCATGATTTTATGATTGAAAAATACGGGTATACCATGCAGTATTTCCGCTGTCCCTGCGGCGAGTATTCCGAGGAAACATTGCGTATTGCGCAGAGTCTTGGCTATAAGACGCTCTTCTGGAGCGGTGCCCATGTGGACTGGCTCACGGAGACCCAACCGGATCCGGAGCAGGCATTCCAGAAGCTGACGGATGCGGCGCATGGGGGTGAAATCCTTCTGCTGCATTCGGTTTCTTCGACCAATACAGCGATTCTCGGCGATCTGATTGATGATTTCCGGGCGCAGGGGTTTAGGGTGTAAGTGAAAAGAGGTGGGATTTCCTAATACAAGTCGGATCGTAGCCA
>JAZQAA010000350.1:0-18097 GCA_045544975.1 Oscillospiraceae bacterium
GCAGCGATGATCATTCATGCGGTGGAGAATCTGAAGGAGTCGGAAGAGGCTTAGTCCGTATCATATTCAATTGAATCAATAAGAAAGGTCATTCTCTTTTTGAAGGAGAATGACCTTTGTTGTTTAACTCAAACGGGAGGCGCTCTAAATCTGCCCTCCCCCTGACCCCCTCCCTGAAGGGAGGGGGAAATAAGTCGGGGTGCTGCCGCACCCCGACCCCGCCCTCCTGCGGAGTGCTTCTGCATAGGGGACGGACATTGAAGCCTTGATTACAAACTCGAAATATGCTCGAACACCTTATCCGTGCTCCAGAAATACATATCGTACTTGAAACGCTCCTTGAAGCCGCAGCGTTCCATCATCTGCATCACAGGTTCCTGCACGCAGGAGAAGTAGCACATTCTGCCCTGCTTTACGATGCTCTCGCAGTAGTCACGCAGTGCCTCAATACCGGAGATATCGGCAATTGTCACGCCGCGCATGGAGAAGATGACATTGTAATTCTCGCCAAGTGCGGTGATCTTTTCCTCGAGCTTTGAGCAGGTTCCGAAATACAAAGGACCCGAGATGTATACAACGCAGGTATGATCGAGCTTTGAGGGATCCGCATGGTGCTCGTCAAGCTTCTTCGGATCCACCGGCGCAACGGTCACCTGCATATCGGAAACCTTGATCACAAACATGAACACGGAGAAAATAACACCGATCAGGATGGCGATCGTCAGGTCGAAAATCACGGTAGCCGCCATGGTGATCAGGAACTGCATCATCGCTGTCTTGATCTTCATGCGGAAAATATTCTTGATAGCGTGCCATTCGTTCATACGCCATGCGGTGACAATCAGGACACCTGCGAGTGCAGAGAGCGGAATGAGGGACATGACGCCGCCGAGAATGAACATGGAGAGCAGTAGCACGATGGCATGGATGATGGAGACAAGTCTTGTCTGACCGCCGGATTTGATGGCAACGCTGGTTCTCGCAATCGCAGCGGTTGCCGGAACGCCGCCGAAGAGCGGAATGATCATATTGCCGATACCCTGCGCAACAAGCTCCACATCGGCGTTGAGCTTCTCATTCTTCATGCGCCCTGCGGACGCGCCGCAGAGGAGGGATTCGATCAGTCCGAGAGCGGCAATGGAGATGGCTGGGGTGATGAGTCCGGTCATCTGGGACATGGACATACCGGTAAAGCTGAGTCTGTCCTCAAGGAAGAGGCTCTTCGGAATCGCACCGACCTGCGGCACCTCGAAACCGCAGATGGCAGTCACAGCTGTTGCCAGAATGATGGCAACGAGGGAGCCGGGGCAGTACTGACCGAGCTTCTTCGGGTACACTGCCATAAAGACAATGACCGCAAGTCCGATGAGGAATGCCGTCAGATCGAAATGCTGTTCGATCTGAAAATAGCTCTGGATTTTCTCGATGGTGGTCAGTCCCTCGCAGGTCAGGCCAGTGAGGTTACCTATCTGCCCGAAGGCAATAATAATGGCGATACCGCTTGTAAAGCCGGTGATGACGGGCATGGGGAGGAAGGACACGAGTCCGCCGAGCTTGAAGATTCCGCAGACCACGAGCAGAACGCCGGCGAGGAAGCTTGCCATGAGCATTCCCTGCATACCGTACTGTGCCACGAGGGACACGAGGATGGCGGTCATCGCACCTGTGGGACCGCTGATCTGATAGGACGCGCCGGAAAGTCCGCCGATGAGGATACCTGCCAGAATCGCAGTGACAAGTCCTGCGGATGCTGTCGCGCCGGAGCTGACGCCGAATGCGAGTGCAAGGGGCAGTGCAACTGCCGCTACGGTAATACCGGCAAGGAGATCCTTCGCGAATCTCTTTCCGTTATAGCCTTTGAATTCCTGTTTAAGTGCGCTGCAATATGCCTTTACGAGCATGAATTTCGCCTTCTTTTCTTATATTTTTATCATAAAACGACTTATTTATTATACTCCCATCCCCGCCTTTCGTCAATTGACAAAAGCACACAACATTAAAAGTGCAGAAAGTGGAATTTTGGGTATTTTTCGGGAAGCTGCGCAAAAAAAGCGAACCGGAGGATTTCCGGTTCGCTTGTAACTCGTTAGTTTTCTCAAATTTACCGCGTCTTTCAAAACAGCAATATTCTGCACCCATTTATTTGTTTTTCCGGATGATATAGGAATCCTTCACAAACCAGCGCACTGCATTCGGGAAGCGATCGGCGTGGGTTGTAATGTAGGCAAACAGTCCGGCAAATCCCCACCATACAACCGTTATAATCAGAGCAGACACCAGCAGAATGGTTCGTGTTTCAGCGTTATGGCAGTTCATGCTTTCGAGTGTCAGATATGTGCAGCTGTCAGAGGTAAGTCTCTGAACGACTGCGCCGTCTGTGCGGACTTGCTCTTCCGTATTATCATGCTTGTCATAGCAGATTGTGAACACTGCACCGCTTTCGATGTCCGACTGCAGCAGCTCCAGATTTTTCATATCCTCCGGATACCACACCCGAAACGGTTTTGCAAAGCCCTCTGCATACAGAAAAAGATCTTCATCTCCCTCCGTATCCGTCCGGATTTCATAATCAGAAATCACAGCCGATACGCTGGCAAGATCCGTTTCTTTCAAATCACTGTTTGAGAAAAAGGCCATTGCAAGTATGAGCAGCAATCCGATATAGACAAACCAAAAGACAAACACGAACTCCTCTGGATTGCGAACATTGCCGCCGAACAGCTTTGCTTCTGTCCGCTTGGCGTGCCGTGCGTGCATTTTCAGGGAATGCAGGAATGCGTCACGGTTATCGTATGATTCCTCCACGGAAATTTTCTTCTTCCCGACATAGACGATCGCCGTATTGTCAAAATGTATGGCAGTCACATCATCATAGGAATAATGGCGGGAGATGCGGAAGAAATTCCGGTAGGTAAAGCCTGTAGTATCGAATGTGACCCGCCAGTTCACTGCAGCAATGATGATCGACAACGACAAGAGTGTCAGCGCACCACCCGGAATTGCAAGTCCGATGCTTTCACGCAGTCCCATGATCAGCAGGAACACAAAGAACGGCAGTGTCAGAATGCCAACGATCAGATAAAATAGGGGCAGCTTTACCACACCGGATTTCGGGTAGTGGTGATATACCTTTTTCGACTTGTTTCGCGGCATTTTAGTGTTCTAACAAAAGCCGCTCATCACAGTATTCACAGATCAGCGTTGTGCCTGTGCCGGAGAAACTCTTCGGGAGATAATCCTCTGCACAGGTGATGCACTTGGGATTTTTGCAGGCAACGCCGGGGTGGACTTCACCGCAGAGCAGCTCCGTTTTCTTCGTGCTCTGGAGCATGGTGAGAATCAGTGCCATACGGACATACATACCGTATTTTGCCTGTTTGAAGTACATTGCTCTCGGATCGTCATCCACAGGAACCGTAATTTCATCCACGCGCGGCAGGGGATGGAGGACGATCATATCGGGCTTTGCAAGCTTCATCTTCTTTGGTGTCAGAATATAGGTGTCCTTCTGTGCGAAATACTCTTCCTCCGATGCAAAGCGTTCGCGCTGAATGCGCGTCATATAGAGCATATCGAGCTTCGGAATGGCTTCCTCAAGGCTCTCGGTTTCCTCATAGGTTCCGCCGTGCGCACGGATTTTATCCTTGATATAGGAGGGCATCCGCAGCTCCTTGGTGGAAATCATGATAAAGTGGTTGTCCGGATAGCAGCTCATCGCCTTGCACAGGGAGTGGACGGTTCTTCCGTTATAGAGATCACCGCAAAGACCGATGGTAAGTCCCGAGAGAGTTTTCTTTTCCACCTTGAGTGTGAGGAGGTCGGTCAGGGTTTGTGTGGGATGCAGATGACCGCCGTCACCGGCGTTGATGACAGGACAATCCGCCGTCAGTGCAGCTGCCTTGGCGGCACCCATGGTGGGGTGGCGCATCACAACCACATCGGCGTAGCCGCTGACAATTTTTGTAGTATCCTTAAGGTTCTCGCCCTTGGCAACGGAGGAGGTCGCAGGATTGTCGAAGCCGATGACCGTACCGCCGAGACGGAGCATTGCCGTCTGGAAGGACATCTGTGTGCGTGTGGACGGTTCGTAGAACAGGGTGCCCAGAATCTTGCCCTTACAGCTTCCGGCGTAGAGTGCAGGGTTCTGCAGGATTTTTTCACCGAGATCAAGAACGCCGTTCCACCAGCTGACGGGATGATCATTCAGGTCAATGAGGTGGGGAAAATCAGAAAACATAGTAATTCCTCCTTATGCACCGCAGCAGCAGTGCAGTTCGATATCATTACAGTACGCTTGTACCGTTAATCAGCATTTCAAAGCGCAGCTTCAGGAAGGATGCTGCCTTCTTGCACATCAGCATACGCTGCAGGAAAATCTCGAAGTATTCCAGCACGGACGAAATCTGCGTATCAATTGTCAGCTCCAGCACAAGGGCGGACTTGTCCGCATTGAAGCGCAGCTCGGACTTTTCCACTGCGAAATTCACACGGTCGTGAATATCAAATGCCATAAAATCCGTATTTCTGCGCACACGGGTTCTGCGCACATCGGTCTTGTCCGCAATGATAAGCGCTGCAGAAATGGGATTGAGGGGCTGTCCCGTTGTTTCATCATGATTGCCGATGGCAGAAACAATGGAACAGATCTCCGACGCCGGCATATTCATATTATCCAGAAGGCGGAACGCCATGACAGCGCCGCTCTGCGCATGGTCAATACGGTTAATGACATTGCCGATGTCATGCATCATGCCGGCAATTCTTGCAAGCTCAGCAGTTCTCTCATCATACCCAAGCTCCTGGAGCAGCCAGCCTGCCACATGGGCAGTCTTTTCCACATGGGCAAAGGAATGCTCCGTATAGCCGAGTGCACCCAGTTCTTCGTCTGCACGGCGGATGTATTCCATAATATCGGCATTTTCCCGGATATATTTGTAAGTAATGTTACTTGCCATAAGCACTCCTTTCTCTGCCGGCGCAGGGCGCAGCATTGTACAGTGCATAAAGTTCTTCTCTTATTATACTACAATTCTTTGGGATTTGCAACAAAAAATCATGAATTTCTGAAAAACATCGGGAAAAGCTCTTGCAAAAAAATAGCCTTTGGGGTATAATGATAATACAGAAAAGGCACTGCTGCACGGCAGCTGACAATAGATGGAGGAAAAGAAGAATGGCACAGACCAGAAAACCCAAGCAGCGCAAGGTAGAAGCAAGAAAAATCAAGCCCGTCATCCGGTTCAAGCTCGGTGTACTGCTTCTTCTGATTTTCATTGCATTCGCCGGCTGTTTTGCACTGTATATGGTTTCCGCGCTCTCCCAGGAGGATTACTGGGAAACAGAAATTGCCGGAAGCTCCCAGCAGGAAACGAACCCCGATAGTACACAGGAGGAGCCTTCGGCAGAACCCTCCACCACTGCTGCGGTCAATCCGGTTCCGGAGTCCCCTGCGGCAGATACATCCTACCTGACCTCGTGTGCATTTCTTCTGGATGTGACGGAATTTACAACCTACTGCGAAACGGCGTCCGGAATGGTGTTCACGGACGCCATTTCTGTGTTAACAGAAGAATCCATGCAGAGCACCGCGGCACAGCTTGCAGGAAAAAAGCCGCAGGCAGTCTATCTCTGGTACAGCTGCCCCGCGGAACAGGAGACTGCGCTCACCCTGCTTGCGCAGTATGCCGGAATTCTGCAGGGAACCCTTCCCGGTACACCTATCTATGTACTGCCGGCACTGCCGGAGGCATCCGATAACCGCAGTATCAACGACTGGAACACCGCACTCTTTGCGCTTGCAGAGCGCATGGGACTCTATTATGTGGACATCTGCACCGATCTTAAGGGCAACGACGGTACGCTTGCTGCCGCCTATTCCGATCCGGAAGCAAAATTCACCACCGTCCGTGAGCTGCTTCTGACACATATTGCGGACTAAAATTATCCGCTGCATAACAGAAAGAAGGTATTCTATGACAATTGCAAGAGCGGGCGCTAAGGATCTGCCGGGACTCAACCGGCTGCTCCACCAGGTGCTCATGGTGCATCACAACGGCAGACCGGACCTCTTCCGCGCCAACACAAAGAAATACACGGACGAAGAGCTGCTCGCCCTGCTCTCCGATGACAGCCGTCCGGTATTTGCGGCATGGAACGAGCAGGGTGAAATGCTCGGCTATGCCTTCTGCATCCTGCAGGAACACAAGGACAGCAATATATTCCATGACAAGAAAACGCTCTATATCGATGATCTCTGTGTGGATGAGACCGTCCGCGGACAGCACATCGGCACGGCGCTCTACCAGTATGTTCTGGAGTATGCGCGCACATCCGGCTGTTACAATGTTACGCTCAATGTCTGGAGCTGCAATCCCGATGCAGTGAAATTCTATGAAGCACTGGGACTCAAGCCGCAGAAAATCGGCATGGAGCAGATTTTGTAATATGTTCATGCCCCGTTGCCGCTTGGCAGCGGGGATTTTTATGCGCTCACAATTTGTCCGATTTGTATAATTCGCACAATACTTTACATTAAAATATAAAAAAATTATCTAATATTCCTGTTTTTGCATTGACAATTGGCAGAATATATGCTATAATAAATCCGGTACAAAACAACACATTTCGACACACGACAAAGGAGCAGATATGGATATTCCGGAAAAAGGACATTACGACAGTACCATCAGCGAATCCAAGGAAGCAAGCCTTGCAAAGGCAATGGAAATCATGATGCAGGACATTGAAAAGAACCAGAAAATTCAGATCATCACCCGTCCTAAGGTCTCTCTGATCAAAGGACTGATTCCGGTGCTGCTGTATTTGGGGAGCGGTATTGCACTCTTGGTGCTTGCACCACAGCTCTGTGAAACGCTTCCGCTTTCTCCTCTTCTCTTCCGGCTGCTTGTTCTGGCAGTTTATCTGGTGATTGGTCTGCTCTGTCTCAAGCCCCTGCTGATCTGGATGATTCTTCTTTATCAGAAGTACGCCCCGGAAAAGGTTAGAAAGCTATGCTATTTTGAACCAAGCTGTTCTTCGTACATGAAGCAGGCCATTGAAAAATACGGCGTGATCCGCGGTGTCTACAAGGGATGCAACCGCCTGTGCCGCTGCCACTGGCCGAATGGAGGCATCGATTATCCGTAATGTATTCCCATTATGATAAGGAGGAATAACCATGGCATTTCAGCCCGCAATATGCAGCAACTGCGGCGGCAGAATTCAGGTGGATGATGTCGATCTGAATGGCTTCGCCGAATGCGAGTGCTGCCATACATCACACAAGGTTATCGATATTATTACCATTGACGGTTTGCCCACAGCCAAAACCTATCTGATCAATGCCCGCCAGAAGATGGAAGACAACAATCTGGACGGCGCGGTTGAGCAGTTTAAGAAGATACTGGAAATCAAGCCCAATTGCCACGAGGCATACTGGGGATTGTATGTCTGCCAGAACGCCTTTGACAGATACTATGGGTACCGCGATAGATTTGGTAATTCCGGTCCGTTCACCAAGGCAAGCATGATGCAGAGTGCACTGAACAAGTACGCCTACCGAGCAATCAAATACGCACCGCCGGAGATAGCGGAGGATTACAAAGCAGAAATCCGGGGAATGGAGGATTTCATCAACCGGGTACGAAGCGGTGAATTTGATCAGCAAACATCCAATGCAGAGGGCGGCTGCGGATGCTATATTGCAACGGCTGTCTATGGCTCCTATACCTGTGATGAGGTCATGCAGCTGCGTAGGTTCCGCGATGAATATCTGGCAAAATATGCGCTTGGAAGAGCGTTTATTCGGTTTTACTATGCGGTCAGTCCATCCATGGCAAGGCACATCCGTCAGGATTCCCTGATGGGTCGCAGCATTCGCCGTTTTCTCGATTGGCTGCGCGTTCGGCTGTAATTGTGCTGTGCAGTCCGGTAGCACTGCCATGCGCAATTCAACGGAGAGCATTTTGTTTTCCATGATATACCGAGGGATTCTGAATTCAGGAAATCCCCTCAATAAAAACTGAGGAGTGAATCAATTATGCAATACAAAACAGTTGCAGGTCCGATCGGACTGGTAATCAAGAAGAACGACAGCTATGCTGACGCAGTAAGACAGTATGGCGCCATCATTGAACGTGAGGCTGTTGGCGGCTGGGAGCTGCTGCTCATTCAGGAAATCCCGGTTACCAAGGATAAGGGCTGTCTGGCAGGCTG
Organism: Oscillospiraceae bacterium; assembly: GCA_045544975.1. Lineage (GTDB taxonomy): Bacteria > Bacillota > Clostridia > Oscillospirales > Ruminococcaceae > UBA3855. The sequence goes on from JAZQAA010000350.1 coordinate 8,215, forward strand.
CCTTTCCGCGTTCGGTCTGGCAAGCCAGTACGAGCATGTCACCTTCAATATGCTGGTATTCGCAAAGAAGGACTAACCAACATCAACTTACATAAGGCCGTTGTACAGGATGCTACCAACTGGTACAGCGGCCTTTGTTGTCAGGAGGACTCCCATGGGATTTTTTACAAAAAACAGCAATGAAACCGCCTATGTCGGAGGCAAAAAACATTGGACGGATGTTATCAAAAATACGGGCAGGGGGGATCTGCTCATCTGGCGGCAGCCGGAGGAGGATTTCAACACCCATTCCACCCTGGTTGTCATGCCGGGCGAAGAAGCACTCTTCATCAACTGCGGCGCGATTGCCGCACGATTCTCCGAACCGGGCACCTATCAGCTTTCTACGAACAACTACCCCTTCATCAGCCGGCTGCGCAACGCCTTCTCCGGCGGCATCAGCACCTTCAACTGCGTTGTCTACTTTGTCAGAAAAGCGCATAGCTGTGAAATCATGTGGGGAACCGTCTCACCGATTCAGGTCCGCGACAAGGTACTGCAGATCTCTACTAAGCTGAAAGCTCGCGGCGCCTATAAAATCCGCATTGCGGATCCGGCGGTTTTCCTTGAAAAACTGATCGGCAGCAATGTCCCCTTCCAGACACAGAAGGATCTGGATAAATATTTTGTCAGTGAATTCCAGACGCAGATCAAATCAGCTATTGCATCCGCCGTCAACGAATCCGATTCGGAGATTCTGGGTATTGCAGCAGAGCTGGACACACTGTCGGATCTGGTACATCCGCGCATTCACAGCATTGTCAAGGAGTATGGTCTGGAATGCGTCAGCTTCTCCATTGCGGCGATTGACATTGACGAAAATGACCTTCGCCGTCAGTACGATGAGATCAATATGAGCGGCATTGCCGCTGTGCGCAAGGCGCAGGCAGAAAAGGCGGCAATGGATGTGCAGGGAGAAGCCTGGGCATCCCTGCAGGCAGCCAATGCGTTCCAGACGATGATCAACCAGCCGCTTGCGAATTTCGGCGCAGGCGCAGGCAATGCGATGGCTGCTGTCACACAGCAGGTCTTTTCGCAGGCAGCACCTGCTGCTCCTCAGCCGGCGGCAGAGGATCCGATGCAGGTGCTTTCCAAGCTCAAACAAATGCTGGATGCAGGACTGATTGAGCAATCGGAATACGACGCTAAAAAGGCAGAAATCCTTAGCAGAATGTAATAAAATCCGGTGCAGAAGCACCGGATTTTATTTTTGATCGAATCATTCTGTCACACAACACTATGCAGCATCCGGATGGTAAAGCGCGCGCCGCCTGTGGGGGCGTTGTCTGCGCGGATGGTGCCGTTTTGTCCGACGATGATCATTCTGGATAGTGCCAAGCCTATGCCAAAATTCTTCTCATTGCGGCATTTTCCTTTATAAAAGCGTTCAAACACATGGGGCAGATCCTCCGGTGCAATACCGTCACCGCTGTCCGTGATGATGATCTCCGTATAGAGGGGATTGTCCTGCGCCTGAATCGTGATGGTGCCGTTCTCCGGCGTGTGCTCCATGCAGTTTTTCACAATATTGCCGACAGCCTCCATACTCCAGCCGATATCCCCCGTAAATGCACCCTGCGCCTCCACGCGAAGGATCTGACCGCGCAGCTCCATGGGGATGGCGAGAGGTGCGCAGGCGTTTTCAAGGAACTGTGCAAGGGGCATTGTTTCCGTTTGAAAACGGACAACTCCGGCATCAAGGCGGGACAGCTTCAGAAGTGCTGTAATCTGCCAGTCAATCCGCGTGAGCAGCTCCCGCATTTCGCGGCAAAGCTGCAAGCGTCTTTCCTCCGGAAGGTCCGGATGGGAGAGCAGCTCCACCAGAAGGTTCAGCGATGTCAGGGGGGTACGCAGCTGATGGGAAATATCCGCCATCGAATCGGCAAGGCCGCACTTTTCCTTTAAAAGCAAATGCTGCTGTTCCTGGAGCCGGACTGTCATTTTATGAATTTCGCTGTGCAGAATCGCAAGCTCCCCTTCTGCGGAGCCTGCCAGCGTCATGGACTCCTCGCTATGCAGAATACGGTCAATTTCTGCAGCGAGCTTCGCAATTCTTCGATAACGCAGATAGCTGCTGCACAGATGGCAGCACAGCAGTACCGCTGTCAGGAGGAGCGCAAGCAGTGCAAAGCGCATTCCGCCCATCCAGAAGGCGATGCAAGAGAAAACACCGCCAAACACCAGAAAGGCAAGCACGCTGCAGAATACCTCTTTATTTCTCAAAAGCCACATCATCAGTCCACCCTGTAACCCAGACCGCGCACGGTTTTGATGATCTGCGGATTCTGGGGATCCTCTTCGATTTTTTCACGCAGGCGCTTGATATAGACGGTCAGGGTATTGTCATTGACAAAATCCCCTGCCGCATCCCAGATGGATTCGAGGAGCTGGCTGCGTGTCAGTACCGCACCGCGGTTGTTGATCAGCTGCAGCAGCAGGCGGTATTCGAGCGCAGAGAGGTACAGATCCCTGCCGTCACGCGTTGCAATGCCCTTCACGGTATCAACCAAAACCGTGCCGAGCTGTGTGACAGTACCGGTTCTTCCGGTCAGACGCAGGACATTGCGGATACGGGATACAAGCTCGCGCGGACGGAAGGGTTTCGGAATATAGTCATCCGCTCCGAGGTCAAAGCCGGTTACCGTGCTGTATTCATCATCGGACGCGGTCAGAAAAATCACCGGCAGCTGAAAGCGTTTTTTGATTTCCGAGCAAAGGGAAAAGCCGTTGCCGTCCGATAGGGAAATATCCAGCAGCACAAGCTCCGGCAGCTCCTCCTCCAGAAGTGCAAGTGCACCGCGCTGTCCAGGTGCACTCCTGACCTGAAATCCCTCGCCAGTCAAAAAATCACTGAGATTTGCTACAATGGAGGCATCATCCTCAATCAGCAGGAGCTTGTTCATGCCTTCGTTTCCTCCGCCATACGAATATATTCTTCCGTAATGGCTGCCGCGCACGCCACCAGCTCTCCGCAGGGACGTTTTTTGTAGTATTCTTTCGTGCGTGCCTCGGGTGTGGGCAAATCGGGGCCTTTCGCAAGACCGAGCAGCTCCCGACAGATAATGGAACCATTCTCATCCCGAAATTTCGCTGCAAGCAACTGGATTCGTTCATAATGCGCCTTCTTCTCCGCAGACGCCTTGGGATCTGCATAGCCATAGAGCACACCAAGCACCATGAACATTCCGCTCACAGCACCGCAGACCTCACGAAGTCTGCCCATTCCGCCGCCGAAGGACGAGGACAGCGCAGCTGCCGTCTCTCTGGAAATGCCGGTGCGGTCCTCAAAGGCAAGCAGTACTGCCTGCGAACAATTATAGCCTTCCTCAAAAAGTGCCTTTGCTTTTTCTGCATATGTCATAGGGGATTTCCTCCTTGAATTGTTTTCCTATTTTCATGATAACACAGAGATTGATTTTTGTCAAGGAATGTGGTATAATAGGAAAAACCAGATATCCGTCTCAAAAGGAGGTCTGAAGATGCAGTTTGTGATTACCTTTCTGGAAGGCATTATCTCCTTCCTGTCGCCCTGTATGCTGCCCATGCTGCCGGTATACCTTTCGTATTTCGCCGGCAATGCGGACAAAAAACACCGTACCCTTCTGCGGGCTGCAGCATTTGTGCTGGGCTTTACAGTGATATTCAGCCTGCTCGGCTTGTTTGCCGGAACGATTGGCTCATTCCTGACGCAGTACAGAACTGCCGTGAACATCGTCTGCGGTCTGATCGTCATTGCCTTCGGTCTGAGCTATCTGGAAGTATTTCAGTTTCCCTTTTTCAAGGGCGTACAGGGCGAACATGAAATCAACAGTGTTTTCTCGGCATTTTTATTCGGCGTGATTTATTCGGTCAGCCTGACACCCTGCGTCGGTGCATTTCTTGGTTCCGCACTGATGATGGCATCCGCCTCCGGAACGGCGGTGCAGGGCGTTCTGCTGCTTGTGACCTATTCACTGGGACTGGGCGTTCCCTTTCTGCTCTCGGCTGTGCTGATTGACAGTCTGCGCAGCGCATTCCAATTCATCAAGAAGCATTATCGCATTGTGAATCTCATCAGCGGTATATTCCTGATTCTGACGGGGCTTTGCATTGCATTTGGCTGGATGAACAAACTGATGGCAATCTTTTCGTGAGGTGGCATATGACGGAGAAAAAGACACTGATACTTCTGGCGGCAGCACTTGCCGTCCTGCTTACTGTGGCACTCATTGCCTATCGGTATTTGTCCGATGGATACGAAAACGGCACCAGCATTTCGGAGAATGCCCCCTCCCTTCAAAAGGCACCGGATTTTGCGGTGCTGAGCGAAAACAGCGAGGTCGTACAATTCTCGGATTTTGCCGGAAAGCCCATTGTCATCAATTTCTGGGCAACCTGGTGCGGACCGTGCCGCTCGGAATTTCCTGCATTCCAGAAAGCATATGAAACGCATGGTGAGGATGTGCATTTCATGATGATCAACCTCACCGACGGAAGCCGTGATACCGTACAGAGCGTGAAGGCATTTGCGGAGGAATACCGGTACACCTTCCCGATCTATTTTGACACCGGCTACAATGCTGCGAACGCCTACGGCATCTCCCCGATTCCGGTGAGTGTTTTTATCAACGCCGAGGGCGAAATTGTACAGAAGCACACAGGCGCCATGACGGAGGCGCAGCTCACACAGTATCTTTCCATGATCACAGAATAAGGAGGAATACACATGAAAGTCACACTCAATCCTGATAAGGAAATGGTCAGAACCATCAAGGAGGGTCTGAAGGAAACCGGCGGCTACTGCCCCTGCAGACTCCAGCGCACGGAGGAAAACAAGTGTATCTGCAAGGAATTCCGCGAGCAGATGGAGGATCCGGAGTTTGAGGGCTTCTGCCATTGTATGCTCTACTACAAGTCCAAATAACATGAATCCTCGGCGTGCAGTCATGCCGGGGATTTTCTTAAAGTGACGGATCCGTCACTTGAAAGTCACCGCAGTGTCATGCTGATCTGGTAAAATGACAATACCAACACAAAAAGGAGATTACATTATGGAAATTTTACGCGTTGAGCATTTAAGCAAAATTTACGGCAAGGGCGAAAATGCGGTGCACGCCCTCCGGGATGTGTCCTTCTCCGTGCAGAAGGGGGAATTCGTTGCCATTATCGGACCGTCCGGCTCCGGCAAATCCACACTGCTGCATATTCTGGGCGGCGTGGATCGTCCGACAAGCGGCAAGGTCTGGATGGACGGCTGTGATGTCTATGCACAGAATCCCGATCAGCTGGCAATCTTCCGCCGCCGTCAGGTGGGACTGATCTACCAGTTCTACAACCTGATTCCGGTATTGAATGTGACGGAAAACATGACACTGCCCGTACTCATGGACGGACGGGAGGTGAACGAAGAACGCCTGCAGGAGCTGCTCACCACGCTCTCCCTGACGGGTCGCGAAAATCATCTGCCGAATCAGCTCTCCGGCGGTCAGCAGCAGCGCGTCTCCATCGGCAGAGCGCTGATGAATGCGCCGGCAGTTGTGCTTGCGGATGAACCCACCGGCAATCTCGACAGCAAGAACAGCCAGGAGATTGTGGAGCTTCTGAAATTCTCCAACAAAAAATACAACCAGACGCTCATCATCATTACCCATGATGAAAATATTGCCCTGCAGGCGGATCGTATCCTTGCCATTGAGGACGGCAGAATCACAAGGGATGAGGTGATCCGCTGATGAATATCTTCCACAGAGTCACGCTCCAATCCCTGAAAAAGAACCGCACCCGTACCGTTGTCACCATCATCGGCATCATGCTGTCCACAGCGCTCATCTGCGCTGTGACCACATCCGTGGCAAGCTTTCTCAATTATGCCAAGGAATCTGCGATCTATTTTTCCGGCAGCTGGCATGGCAGTACCCTTTCTGCGACCTATGAAAAGTATGAGGAAATCCGTGACGCAGACGAGGTGCAATCTGCCGTATACGGCGGCTACCGCGGCTATGCGGCATTGGAGAACTGCGATAACGAATACAAGCCCTATCTCTATCTCATGTACGCGGACAAGGCGTTTGCCGATACGCTCTCCGTGCACCTGATTTCGGGCGAATACCCGGATGCTCCGGATGAAATCCTCCTGCCGGAGCATCTGTCGGAAAACGGGGGCGTACACTACAAAATCGGCGATACCGTCACACTGGACATCGGCGACCGTATGCTGGAGGGATATCCCTGCTACCAGAGCAGGCCGAATTATTTCTATGAATACGATCCCCAGAACGGGGAAAACACCGTCCTCAATGGGGAGATTCTGGAAATTCGGGAAACGGCTTCCTTCACGGTTGTGGGCTTCTATGAACGGCCGGAGTTTGAAGAATACACCGCGCCTGGTTACACAGCATTGACACTTCCGCCCGCGCAGATGCCGGCGGACAGCGTCTGCGATGTGTACTTCACCATGAAGGACGCATCGAATGTCTATGATTTCATGGAGGACAGGGGGATTACCGGCGCGACCAATTACGATCTTCTGCTCTTCTCCGGTGTATCCAAATACGACAGCTTCCATGCAATGGTATTCTCCCTGACCGCCATTGTGATCGGGCTGATCATGTTCGGCTCCATTTCCCTGATCTACAACGCCTTTGCCATTTCTGTATCCGAGCGAACAAAGCAGTTCGGACTGCTCTCCTCCATCGGTGCAACCCGAAAGCAGCTGCGGCACATGGTCTTGTTCGAAGCCTTCACAGTCAGCGGAATCGGCATTCCACTGGGTATTCTGGTTGGTATTGCCGGCATCGGCATTACACTGCAGCTGATCGGAGACAGGTTCATTTCCCTCTCCGATATCCCCATTCCCATGCGCGTCTGTGTGTCTCCTACAGCAATTCTGATTGCGTGCATCGTAGCAATTGTGACAGTGCTCCTCTCTGCATGGATTCCCTCCCGACGCGCAACTAAGATTTCTGCTGTAGAGGCAATCCGTCAGAGCATGGACATCAAGGGTAAAAACAAGCCCATCCGTACACCGAAGCTGATTGTGAAGCTCTTCGGACTACCCGGAATGCTGGCGCACAAGCATTTCAAGCGCAGCAAAAAGAAGTACCGTGCCACCATTGTGAGCCTCTTCATGAGCATTGTGCTCTTTGTGTCGGCATCCTCCTTCACAAGCTACCTGACTAATTCCGTGGAGGGAAGCTTCAGTACCTATGGGTATGATCTGGAGTATTTTCTATTCGATGAGGAATTTGGCAGCATGGATCGTGATTCCCTGCTCACACTCATTCAGGATGAGGAAACTGTTGAAAAGGCTTCCTATGCCCGAACTTTAAGCCGATGGTGCAGGATTTCTCCGGAGTATCTGTCCGAGCAGGTGAAGGACAGGGACAAGGAATATCTGGGCTTTTACGAGGAAAACGGTGAAACCTACGCTGACATTCATGCGAGGGTATATTTTGTGGACGATGTGACATTCCATGAGCTGCTTCGTGCAGAGGGACTGCGCGAGGAGGATTACATGAATCCTGACGCACCGCTTGCGCTTGTCTACGACAAAACCACGGGATTTGACAGCGAGGCTGAAAAATACAGAACCATCGAGATTCTCTCCGGCGACAGCTGCACGCTTGTCAATAATGAATACCGCGAATACGAGGGCTACTTCCTTTCCAATATCGAGGACGAAGCGGACGGAAGTTTCCTCTGTATCTATGAAAATATCGAGGATCCCACGGACACCTTCACCGTTCCGGAAGAGGAAGCCAAGGTTCAGTACACGCTGCACACAGGCAAACGCCTGAAGGAAGCACCGTATTTTCTCCAATACATCATGCACACAGCGCTGATCTATCCCTACAGTCTATATGAAACAATGGATTCTGCAATGGCTCTGAAATGCAATATATGCACCTATTTCATTACAACGGATGATCATACGAATTGCTATACAGCACTCAAAGAAAGCTTCAATGACAACGGTCTGCCCTACAAGAACATTCACGACTACGCAGAGGGCGTGGAGGAGACGCGGAGCATCATTCTGATTGTCAAGGTCTTTTCCTACGGCTTCATTGTGCTGATCTCCCTGATTGCAGCAGCCAATGTCTTTAACACCATTTCAACCAATCTCCATCTGCGCCGCCGGGAATTCGCCATGCTGCGTTCCATCGGCATGACGGACAAAGCCTTCCGCAGCATGATGAATTTCGAGTGCCTGCTCTACGGCACCAAGGCACTGCTCTACGGATTGCCGGCTGCGTGCGGTGTGACCTACCTGATTTACCTTTCCATTATGGAGGGATTTGAAACGAATTTCTATATCCCATGGAGCGCCATCGGCATTGCGGTACTGAGTGTATTCCTCGTTGTATCAGCAACCATGCTCTATTCCATGAGTAAAATCCGGAAGGATAACCCAGTGGAAACACTTCGGAACGAGAATATCTAACGAAAAACGCTGCTGTCACAATGACAGCAGCGTTTACTTATTTCATTCGTCAATCACTTCATCCGTGTGAATCAGCATAATATCCTCAAGCATCACAAAATCAGCATTATCTGTATTTGCCCGCAAAGGCTTCTGTTTCTGAGCGCGCCAGCGCAGGAATGCCTGCAGCAGTACAACTTCGATCAGAAACGCGCACACAAAGGTCACAGAAAAGAGCAGCAGCAATTCCAACATCCATGCACCTCCTATGCTTCTGTACGAATCAGAACAGCAGAAATATTGTCATGCTCGCCGCGTGTTTTCACAAGCTCAATCATCCGGCGCAGCTGTGCCTTCATCTGTTCACGCGTATGGAGCGCCTGCGGCCCCAGCGCATCATAAAGCTCCTGTTCAGTCAGAACATGACGAAAGCCATCGGAACAGAATAGATAATGCTCGCCTGCCTGCAATGTGCCTCTCTGGAATTCCGGCGCAATGCGTCGGGCAGTTCCCACACATTTAAGCAGAATATTGCTCCTCGGGTCATGCTGTGCCTGCTCAGGCGTCAGCAGTCCACGCTCCAGTTCATGCTGTACAAGGGAATGATCCCGCGTCAGCTGTTCGATAGTTTCACCCAGCCTGTAAATCCGTGTATCCCCGATATGGAACTGCAAATACTGCTCCTCCACGAAGAGCATTCCGGTCACAGTCGTTCCGAGCAACAGCTGATGATGGAGTCCATATTCAAAAATCCGGCGGTTCACTTGAGACAGAAGGCGCTGGATTTCCTCCGTCAGAAGCTTCCAGTTCCACTTCGGAAGCAGCAGGGGCAGATCCTTGCTGAACCAATCCGAGAAATGACGGATCACAGTCGCACTGGCAAGCTCGCCCTTGTCGAGCCCTCCCATTCCGTCACACACCAGAACAAGCGCCGCCTGTCCGGAAGGGATGCGCGCAATTTTCACACAAACACTGTCCTGATTAATTGTCTTCGTCGTACCGATGTCCGTATCGGCAGCTGCGAGAAAGCGCATATTCATCCTCCGTTCCGGCTTTGATTACCGCATATCACCTATGCAAAAACCAAATTTATTGTACCACGGATTTGGGGAATTGTCAATAGAGTGCTTGCCATGTATGGTTTAATCCTATGAAAAAAATTCAAAAGCCTGAAAGCAAATGCTTCCAGGCTTTTTGGCTCCCCTTGTCGGACTCGAACCAACGACAACTCGGTTAACAGCCGAGTGCTCTACCGACTGAGCTAAAGAGGAATCTGTATCGGCATCGTTCTAATTTCCCGGGCCGTGACCAGCCAAGTATGTTCGACGCAAAAGAGCTTAACTTCCGTGTTCGGAATGGGAACGGGTGGAACCTCAATGCTAAAGACACCGATTAGATGTGGTGACCCGTACCAGACCCGAACTGGTGTTGCCGCCGTGAGAG
>JAZQAA010000351.1:0-3072 GCA_045544975.1 Oscillospiraceae bacterium
GGACATAATGCCGTTTCGCCGCCGTCCGTCCAGTCCTCCGCCTGCAAATGCGAAGGCTTGAAGATCTCACCGCACTGGAAGCAGCCGCAGAAATCGCTTCTGCGAATCAGATCAGAGTTGTACTTGCAGTTCTGATGTGCAAGCACAAGATCGGTTTTCTGATACACAGGATTCACCTCTTTCATGAAATCTAAAACTTTGATAGCTATGATTCCGTTTGCGAAGCAAAGGAATCATGCGGTTCATAAAACTATCATCGCGTGAAATAAACTATCCGAATCCGTTCACTTACGCGCGCGTAATGCCAGCGGGGGCTCCCCGCATTAGTGATGGAACAGTCTGATACCTGTGAATGCCATCGCGATACCGTACTTGTTGCAGGTTTCAATGACATTATCATCACGGATGGAACCGCCGGGCTCTGCGATGTACGCAACACCGGACTTCTTTGCACGCTCGATGTTGTCACCGAACGGGAAGAATGCGTCGGAGCCAAGGCAAACATCGGTATTCTGAGCAAGCCATGCCTTCTTTTCTTCTGCAGTGAATACAGGGGGCTTCACCTTGAAAATTCTCTGCCACTCGCCCTCACGCAGTACATCCTCATACTCGTCGCCGATGTATACATCAATGGCGTTGTCTCTATCAGCACGACGAATATCATCTACGAACTGCAGACCCATTACCTGAGGAGACTGACGCAGCCACCAGTTGTCAGCCTTCTGACCTGCAAGGCGTGTGCAGTGAATTCTGGACTGCTGACCTGCGCCGATACCGATTGCCTGACCGTCCTTGACATAGCAAACGGAGTTGGACTGGGTGTACTTCAGAGTGATCAGGGAGATCAGGAGATCATCCATCTTATCAGCCGGAATTTCCTTATTCTCAGTTACGATATTGGACAGGAGATCCTTGTTGATGTCCAGTTCATTTCTGCCCTGCTCGAAGGTTACGCCGTAAACCTGCTTTGTCTCAATCGGAGCGGGCTTGTAGTTCTCGTCGATCTTGAGGATGCAGTAGGTGCCCTTTCTCTTGGACTTGAGGATTTCCAGAGCCTCTTCATCATAATCGGGCGCAATAACACCGTCAGAAACTTCACGCTGGATCATCTTTGCGGTGCAAACATCCACTTTGTCGGAGAGTGCGATGAAATCACCGTAGGAGGACATTCTGTCCGCGCCTCTTGCTCTTGCGTAAGCACTTGCCAGAGGTGTCAGCTCACCGAGATCATCCACCCAGTAGATCTTCTTGAGGTCATCGGAAAGCGGTCTGCCGATCGCAGCGCCTGCCGGAGATACATGCTTGAAGGAAGTTGCTGCACAGACACCTGTCGCAGCCTTGAGTTCCTTGACGAGCTGCCAGCCATTGAGGGCATCGAGCAGGTTGATGTAGCCAGGCTTGCCGCAGAGTACTTCAATCGGAAGTTCTGTGCCATCAGCCATGTACACTCTGGACGGCTTCTGGTTCGGGTTGCAGCCGTATTTTAAAAGCATTTCGTTTGCCATTGTTTTTTCCTCCTGAAAATCTGTTTTCGACTTTACTTTGTATACTTATTGATCACCTTGGAAGTCGCCTTACCGGTTTCAATGTCGATGTAGCGAACAAACAGGGAAACCTTATTGTCCTCGTTGAGTGCATCCCAAAGGTTTGCAGCGAATTCTTCCATATCGTTCGGGATGGTCACCTTCTTCGGCTCGCCCTCAAAACTCGGCAGCGGATTGCCGTCACCCATGTAGGTGTGGATGAAATGACCGAAGCCGTTGATCGGGTTTGTGTAGGAATAAGTGAATCTCTCGCAGCAGTCAGGGTTGCCGTCTGCGGACTTGAGGATGGACATTGCGTAGTTGTATGTACCATTCTCTACATGCATAATACCGGAAATACGAGGTGTGTAGTTAGGAGCATCATCCTCATACTCGCGGGTGCGCAGGGACTGTTCAAAAGTCTGCTGCTTATCCATCAGCTCATAGATGGTATCGGTCTGGTCGCCGTTGGTGACAATGGTCTTGTTGCCCAGTACTCTTACCGGAGAATAGATGATCAGGTGCGGATCTGTCAGCTTGGACGGATCAGCAGCCTCTGTCTTGATGCCGTCAGCGGTTTCTGTGAATACACGGTTGCGGGAATTCACACTTCTGCCCATGATGAAGTATGCTGTAACTGCGGACTTTCCGTCCTCGGACTTACCAATAACGATACCTCTGCCAGGGTAGGAATTGCTTTTCAGTTCTTCGTAAATGTCAAGTGTTTTCATCGCAAATGCTCCTTATTTTTCATAATCAATAAATGCACGGTTTCCAACAACCGTCAGACGATCCTCACAGAACAAGCTGACTGCTTCGGGAAGAATCTTCCATTCTGCCTGCTCCATCACACGCTTTTGCAGGGTTTCAGGAGTATCGTTGTTTTCTACTGCAACACCCTTCTGAAGGATGATGGGACCGCCATCACAGATTTCTGTCACAAAGTGCACGGTTGCACCAGTGAGCTTGACACCCTTTTCGAGTGCCTTTTCATGGACATGAAGACCATAGAATCCATCACCACAGAAGGAAGGGATCAGAGAGGGGTGAACATTGATGATTTTATTACGGTATGCCTGAATAATGCTCTTATCCAGAATGGTCATAAATCCAGCAAGAACAATCAGATCGGCATATTCCTGATAGAGGGCTTCATGCAATGCCTTGCTGTAGGAGGCATTATCCGCATAATCCTTACGGGGAACCACTCTAGTCGGAATATCGTTGTTTCTGGCTCTTGTCAGCGCATAGGCATCTGCCTTGGAGGAAATCACACAGCTAATCTTACCGCCGCGCAGCTCTCCCCTGTTCTGTGCATCAATGAGCGCCTGGAGGTTGGTGCCGCCTCCGGAAACAAGTACCACAATATTTTTCATCAAGTCCACTCTCCTATTCTTTTATTCTATTAGCAGAGAATTACGCCCTCTTCGGACTCTACCAGCTCGCCAAGGATATAAGCATCCTCGCCAGCTGCCTTCAGGATTTCAACTGCTCTGTCAGCATCTTCCTTTGCCACAGAAACGATCATGCCGACACCCATGTTGAAGGT
>JAZQAA010000352.1:0-9409 GCA_045544975.1 Oscillospiraceae bacterium
TCTCTGGCAGTGGATCAAGGACATCCTCATCACTCCCTATGTGGAGCTGAACACAGAATACTATGACCTGGGTCTTGAATACCGTGAAAAGACCAAGGATCAGGTAACCTTCGACAGCGCAGAGGCTACCAAGAAGTACGGCGTTGCTGTTAAGTGCGCAACCATCACCCCGAATGCAGCAAGAATGCCTGAGTACAACCTCACCCAGATGTGGAAGTCCCCGAACGGCACCATCCGTGCCATTCTGGACGGTACTGTATTCCGTACACCGATTCTGGTAAAGGGCATCACACCCTACATCCCCACATGGACACAGCCGATCACCATCGCTCGTCACGCTTACGGTGATGTATACAAGAACACCGAAATGCAGGTAAAGGGCGGCGGCAAGGCTGAGCTTGTTTTCACTGACAAGGACGGCAACGAGACCCGTCAGCTCATCCATGAGTTCAAGGGCGACGGCATCATCCAGGGTCTGCACAACATTGATGACTCCATCGCAGGCTTTGCAAGAGCTTGCTTCAACTATGGTCTTGACCTGAAGCAGGATGTATGGTTTGCAACAAAGGATACCATCTCCAAGCAGTATGATCACAGATTCAAGGACATCTTCCAGGAAGTATTCGATGCAGAGTACAAGGAGAAGTTCGCTGAAGCTGGCATTGAATACTTCTACACCCTCATTGATGACGCTGTGGCACGCGTGATTCGTTCCAATGGCGGCTACATCTGGGCTTGCAAGAACTATGACGGCGATGTCATGTCCGACATGGTTTCCACTGCATACGGCTCTCTGGCAATGATGACCTCCGTTCTGGTTTCTCCGGACGGCATCTACGAGTACGAGGCTGCACACGGTACCGTTCAGCGTCACTACTACAAGCACCTCAAGGGCGAGGAGACCTCCACAAACTCCGTAGCAACCATCTTTGCATGGAGCGGCGCACTGCGCAAGCGCGGTGAGCTGGACAATATTCCTGCTCTGTGCGATTATGCAGACAAGCTGGAGAAGGCAACCATTCAGACCATTGAGGACGGCGTGATGACCGGTGACCTGTATCTCCTTTCTTCTCTGGAGAACAAGCGCAAGGTGAATTCCAAGGAATTCCTCGAGGAAATCAATGTTCGTCTTGCAGCACTGATGCAGTAAGGGGCGATCTTACATGGGCAAGCAGGTCATTTCCACCCCTGTGATCCGCCGGCTTCCGCGGTACTACCGCTTTCTGGGTGAACTGGAACGGGAGCAGGTGGAGCGGATCTCTTCCAGAGAACTGGCAATGCGCATGGGGCTGTCCGCCTCCCAGATCCGGCAGGATTTTAATTGCTTCGGCGGCTTCGGACAGCAGGGCTATGGCTACCATGTCAGCGCATTGCGCGAAAAGATCGGCAAAATTCTGGGCGTGGATGAAGAGACCGGTGTGATTCTGATTGGTGCCGGCAACCTTGGCAAAGCCATTGCGGCGCATATTGATTTTCAGAAGCGCGGCTGCAGGCTGATTGGTGTATTTGACAGCAATCCGCAGCTGCAGGGAACAAGCACAGCCGGACTTCCCATTCATCCGATGGAAGCGCTGGAGGAATTCTGCACACAGCACCATCCGCAGGTGGCTGTTCTCTGTATCCCCAAAGGCGCTGCACAGGAATTGGCTGAACGACTGATCAATCTGAACATCCATGGTTTCTGGAATTTCAGTCACTTCGATCTTAAAATCAACAATTCGGATATCATTGTGGAAAATGTGCATCTCGGCGACAGTCTGATGACCCTCGCCTACTGTATGCACCACCATGATGACGAGGAAGAATAAAAAAGCATCACGCCTTCCCGAATGAATCGGGAAGGCGTGATTTTTAGTGTTTAAGCTGCAGAAGCAGGCTCTCAATAAGCGCTCGCTGCGCAAGTCCCTCGGAAAATGCAGTTGCACCGCCTGCAGCAGTGCCGAGCCGGAGTGCATGGGCATAATCACCCGATTCCATTCCGGCAAGGAAGCCGGCAATCATGGAATCTCCCGCACCGACGGAGTTTTTCACCTCACCGTGGCAGACGCCGCAGACATGGGATCTCCCTGTTTCGTCAAGGAGCAGCGCTCCATTCTCCGCCATGGATACAAGGACATTCTGTGCGCCGCGCTTCTGCAGCTCCGCGGCACAAGCCGTGATTTCATCAATGCTGTGCAGCTCCCTGTCAAAAAGAGCGGCAAGCTCATGGTGATTGGGCTTGATGAGGAAGGGCTTATAGGGCAGCGTACGCAGAAGCAATTCTCCGGTGGCATCAATTACCGTCCGCACCCCTCTGTCCTTGACGCGCTCCAGCATCCGCTCATAGACATCCCTTGGTAGAGAATCCGGAATGCTTCCGGCAAGTACAAGGGTATCCTCTTCCGAAAGGGCTTCAAGCTTTGCAAGAAGCGCGCTGCGCGCTTCCTCAGGAATCGGAGGTCCCTGCCCGTTCAGCTCGGTTTCCGCATCGGACTTGATCTTGACATTGATACGGGAATTGCCCTGGGGCAGCTGCACAAAATCCGTCATGACGCCCATTTCCTGCACGCCCTGCTCAATTGCCCTGCCGGTGAAGCCGGCAACAAAGCCCAGTGCAACGGAAGGAACGCCCAGCTCCCGAAGGACAAGGGAAACATTGATGCCCTTTCCTCCGAAGAACATCTCCTCCGAACGGCTGCGGTTCACACTGCCCAGCACAATCGGATCGGTATGCACAACATAGTCAACAGCAGGGTTACAGGTTACGGTATAAATCATTCTTTCCACTCCATTTTCTGCATGATGCGCGCCTTTCCCGTAAAGAGAAGGGCGCGCTTCTGTGTTATTCACTATAATAAATATCGTAGCCTTCAACGGTGAAATTCACATAATCCGTTTCATAATAGTCACCATAGAAGTCATCAATGAAGAAGCCATAGAGGTACTCACCGTCCGGCAGGAACTGGAACCAGATTTCGCTGTTTCCGTCAAAGACATATTCTTCACCGTAGTACTCGACCTCCGACCAGTCATCAATGTTATACGCATAGTAGAGCGGTGTGATGACATCGCCGATTTCCAGCGGCTTGATCTCACGGGAAGCTGCACCGGATTCGTCCATACCCGTCCAGATGCCGAGGATTGTGACCTCACCCGTTTCCACATACTCGTGGCAGATACGCAGGTAGGCTTCCTCGCCGTTGAGCAGAATCGGACAGGTGTATACATCATAGCCGTCGCCCTCCTCAACGATGTACACGGAGAGAATCTGGCCATCCGGCAGAGAGAACCAGTAGCCGTCAAAATTATCGCAGAAATAGCCGGTTTCCCAGTCGGCAATGATATCACAGCTCAGACCCATGTCAATGACATCCTCGCCGTCATCGGAGATTACATACACACTTGCCTGCACACTTGCAGCATTGTACAGACCCTCCTCGGAAAGATAGAAGCCGTAGTAGCCGTCCTCATCGAGGAAAGGCTCTACATCAAATGTGATGGCGGAGCTTTCGCCGGAAGGCTCATAATCGTCAATGTAATCCCACTGGTCATCATCGGATTCCTCATAGTAAAAATAGTCATCCACATCATCGTATTCGTAGTCACTGGAATTATACTCAAGCTCGAAATCCAGCATATCGTCATTATCATATCCCGAAAGATCACCGGAACTGGTCAGACCATAGGCAATCTTGTCCACGAAGGCAAGATAGTAGCTGCTCAGGCAGATATCCTTAAAAATCGACAATTCCTGCGAGCCCTGTACCTGCAGCGGATAATACATGGCAAGTCCGCTGGAATCAAGATGCGCATCACCATTGACCATGTAGACAACGGCATCCTCAAGGGCATCTATCACGCTCTGGGCATTGGTGGAGTAATCCTGTCCGGCAGCGGCAATGCCGCCCATATCCACCATATTGCTGTAGCCCTCGCTCATATTGTTGCCGCCGTAGTTTTCGGCAAACTCAATATTTCGCAGAACATGGGCAAGATCCTTCTCCTGTTCTGTGAGTGCATAGAGATCCTCCGCATACAGGTTGAAGGCTTCAATCAGGGCATCCATTTTGCTCAGGTCAATCACGGACAGCGTCGCATCATCCTCGGAGTCAATCTCCTCACAAGCCTCATAATAGCTGTCACAGATTGCCTTGCCCAGCTCCTCGCCGTTTGCATCCGGTTCATCACAGAGGAACTGTCCCAGCGCGGTGTAATCCCAGCCATTGCCCGGAATGATTTCCTCCGATGCAATCATGTATCGTGAATGGCTTGCCAGAATGGCAGCTGCCTCTGCAGTTCCCATCAGGCAGGCATCGAAGCCGATGAATTCAAACTGATCAGTCATCTCGGACTGCACGGAATACATCGCTGCGTCAATTTCCTTCAGGGAAAGGCTGTCGTAGTCCTCCTCATCAAAGCATACGCCGTTGATACTGCCGCCGCCGTGGTTCCAGAAGATCAGACCCATACGGGCGGCCGGGTAATTCTCCACGCCCCATTCGAGGAACTGTGTCAGCACCTTGCCCTTGCCCATATTATCGTCATCCTGCTCATCAACAAGTTCCATCTCACCGTCACAGATCACATAGCGCTGGAGCTTGTCAGGATCAATTTCATCATAGTACCAGTCATCCGCGCCGCCGGTCTGCACAACAAAGCGGACATCCTCATTGCCGGAAACCTGCATCATCTCATACAGATCGGCACTTGCACAATAGCCGTCCGTTTCCAGATCGGAGCCGCACAGATAGACAAACACCGTCCATGTGCCGTCCTCGCCCATCGGAACAAAGGAATCGAGTGTTTCACGGTCAACGGTAATATCCGCATCATCCTCGTCATCCTTCTCATCGGAGTCCTCGCGGCTGCTGTCGTCGTCCTCATCGGCGCTGTCATCCTTGTCGTCCTTGTCGTCATCCTTTTCGTCCTCATCATCCTTTTCGGACTGTGCGGACTGCTGACGGGTTGGTGCATCGTCATCGGACAGCAGTACAGCTGCACCGCCGCCGCCGATCAGTCCAAGTGCCACACAGAGCGCTGCGATCATCGGTGCCTTGCTTTTCTTTTTGACAGGCTGCATCACCGGTACAGCTGCAGGCTGGATTTCCTGCACGGGTGCAGCTGTGGAAACCGGAGTACCGCATTCCGGACAGAAGCGGGAGTCATCCGTCATTTGTCTTCCGCAATTTTTACAAAACATAAGTCCCTCCCCTTTCATACAAAGTTATCAATTCCATTATACCATAAAGCGGCGTGTCTGTCCAGTTTTTCTCAAAAAAAGACTCCGCGGATGCGGAGTCCTCAGTGATGTAATTGTACGGTCTCCATCAGGCAATTTTCAGTGCCTGATACAAATCGGCACCCTCATGCAGCCGCCTGCAAAGATAGGCTCTGCATTTCTCATAACGAGTAAATTTCCGTTTTGCACTCTCTTCACAGCCATAGACCTTCCAGCAGCCGCAGAGCTTGCAGTTTCTGCCCTTGTGCTCAATGAATCCACGGATATCCTCCAGGGGATAATCAAGGAATATTCCGATTTCATGCGGAAAATCCCCCTTTCTGCGAATCCGTTCTGACAGGATGCCAATGCATTCCTCAAAGGAAGCGTCCGCGGGATAGCCGAAGTCTGTCAGCATTGTGCGAACCTCTCCATCTGCAAAACGCTTCGCAAGAAGTGTTTCCTTGTAAATCAGCAGCAGAACAGAACCGCTGCAGCTGCAAAGTGTCCGGCAATGCAGTCCCTTGACCGCTGTGCGGCGGTTGAAATCCTCCGCCGAAGGCGCTATGTCATATTCGTTTTCACGCAGCGACACAAGATTGGCGCACTTGATGCCAAGCAGCGTCGGTGCTGCATGATAGGCAAGCTTCTGCCAGAAATGATGTTTTTCACTCCGTTTCACCGGAACACCTCCTTTTAAATTAGCGTAGGCTAACTATTGTTGAAAAATTTAAACGCCGGCAGTGCAGTACTGCTCCAGTACACTCCGCAGCGCGTTAACGCTTGCATTATGAATGCGCTCCACCGGGATGGCGTGCTTTTGCGACTTCTGATTCACTCGCGTCACCATTTTGTGGGAGCAGGTATTGGTAAAAACCACCATCAGATCGGGCGTTCCAAGCTGATTTTCAAAATCCGCAGGCATCTGGGTAAACACCTTTGCCTTACATTTGAAGGACTTGCAGATATCCTTGTATCTGGTCGCCATGCGGTCATTGCCGCCCACTACGACTACACTCATTCTCTCACCTCGTTTCAGTTAGCCTTTGCTAACTATAAATAGTATACCACAGTTTGCATGATTTGTCAAACAATATTTCCCTGTGCAACACCGGACGAATGCAGAATATAGAAAACCCGCGACTTTGGTAGCAAAACGCACTTTTTCACGGTTCCTTCATATTTTTAGCATAGTGACAGCAGGGTAAAAAGAAGAGGCTTGTGTTTCTGTGAAATGTTCCGATTTACCGGAAGAATTTCGTTTTTTTATGGAAAATTCTATCTTTTTATGCTATAATGAAATCAGACAAATTAACAGAGGAGGTACTTCTATGTTTTTCAAAGCATCCCGCAAACCGGGGCGCATTGCGGCAGTATTGCTGGCTGCTGTGATGGGCTGTTCTGCACTGACCGGCTGCGGTAAAAAGGACAATGCGGATGATTCCGCAGCTGTAACAGATTCTGCGTCATCCGTTACAGAAACCGTATCCGACACCGCGGAAACGGAATCCCCTGCTTCTGAAACCGAAGCGGAGACACAGCCTGCCACAGAGCATATCAGTCCGACTGAAACAGTGACTTCTTCACTGGGTGCACAGATTGATGTATCGGCAACGCTGAACCGTGATACGGACAATACCTATCAGACGGCACTGTCCCAGTTTGTGCAAACAGGGGACACAATCCAGTCCTTCACCTTCGTATTCTACGCTGGGGACGGTGTTTCCAACATCGGCACCTACAAGGGCGGATGCGGCATCTCCGTAACAGCTGACTGCGCGGCGGCTACGGATGAGGGCTGGTACCAGTCCGAGGATTTCAGTGTGACGGCACAGGGTTCCTATGTGGAGGTGAACTGGACAGTTCCTTCTGAAATTCAAAGCTATATCGATGTAAACGGCGATGTCCTTATCGGCTACTGGTGGGGCAATACCACAACTGTAACACTTTCGAATGTGATCTGCACCTATTCGAGAACTGCACAGCTCCCTGTGGACAGCACGGAGACTATTTCCGTCGGACAGACACTGACACACGGCAGTGATGCCACCAACAGCGTCAAGGTTTCTCTGGATGGCATTCTCAAGGACGGCTATACTCCGCAGGCGATTACCTTTGATCTGAACGCCGGTAGCAGCCTTGGAAAGTTCACAGGTGCCTTCGGCATTACGACTGCCGACTGGTACCAGAGCGGTACTGTGGCAGTTCTGACGGATTCGACCAACCTCAGCCTGACATGGATTCTTCCCGAGGGCGTGAAGGCTTCCGTTCCGGCGAATGCCGAGGTTATGCTTGGATACTGGTGGGGTGAGCCGGCAAGCATCACCCTGCAATCCGTGACAGTCAAGTACAGCTATGGCTCCGGCGGCAATGCCGGTTCCTCTGCCGATGCGCCGGCAGAGAGCGAGCCTGACACGGACACAAATGAGGGGGACACAACAATGACTACGGGAGATGCATTTGCAGTTGCAGAGGCCATGCAGATCGGCTGGTGCCTTGGCAACACGCTTGACTGCTACAATGTCACATGGGCAGTCACAGATCACGAAACCGCATGGGGCAACCCGAAAACTACCAAGGCAATGATTGACACTGTGAAGGCAGCCGGCTTCGGAGCGGTACGCGTTCCGGTTTCATGGACGGATCATATGAGCGATGACGGTACAATTGACGCTGACTGGATGGCAAGAGTGCATGAGGTTGTGGATTATGTCATGGACAATGATCTCTACTGCATCCTCAATATCCATCATGATGATTACACATGGCTCACACCTACCTACGCCAACGAAGCTTCGATCACACAGACCTACAAAAAGCTCTGGGAACAGATTGCAGAGGAATTCAAGGACTATGATACAAAGCTCCTGTTCGAGGGAATGAACGAACCGCGTATTGTCGGCAGTGCAGCAGAATGGATGGGCGGCACTTCCGAGGAACATGATGTCATCAACAATATGCTGGAGGTTTTTGTGGACACTGTCCGCGCTTCCGGCGGCAACAACGGCGAGCGCACACTGATCGTACCCACCCATGCAGCTTCCATTACACAGACAGCAGTGAATGGACTCAAGGTTCCGGATGACGGCAACATCATTGTTTCGATTCACAACTATGCGCCGTGGCAGTTCACAACACTGGAATACCCGGATGAGAAAACCTTTGATGATGCGGACAAATCCTCCCTCGACGCCAATTTCGATTATCTGAAGAGCACCTTCATCGACAAGGGCATTCCGGTGATCATCGGCGAGTTCGGTGCAGAGTTCAAGGACAACGATGCAGAGCGTGAGGAATACTACGCTTACTATATCAGCGCCGCAAAGTCGCGCGGCATCACCTGCTTTGTCTGGGATAATGGCCCGCAGGACAGCTATGGTCTCTTGAACCGCAGCTCCTGCACCTGGTTCAACCAGAATATCATTGACGGCATGATGGATGCTGCACAATGAGCAAGTTGTGAAAACCCTATAAAACAAAGCGGAAAATTTTAGACAAAACGCAGAATTTTAAAAAAGCATCACTTTTTTCAAAAAAAGTGATGCTTTTTTATGGAAATTATGGTATGATAATAGAGTAACAGAATTTACTACAACTACACCACGGGACATTCCGCAGGAGAATGATCCCACATACGAAAAGGAGCGTGTATT
Organism: Oscillospiraceae bacterium; assembly: GCA_045544975.1. Lineage (GTDB taxonomy): Bacteria > Bacillota > Clostridia > Oscillospirales > Ruminococcaceae > UBA3855. Next base: position 8,851 of record JAZQAA010000352.1, read on the forward strand.
ATGAAATTCCCGATTATTACAATTGAGAGAGAATACGGCAGCGGCGGCAGCGTTGTCGGTAAGCTGGTAGCGGACCAGATGGGGATTCCCTTCTACAACCATGAAATTCTGGAGATGGCAGCGGATCGTCTCGGCGTTCCGGTGACGAAGCTGGAAGGTGCGGAGGAATCCTCCCCGAAGAGCTTCCTCTACTCCCTGCTGCTCAACTCCAATCCCGAGAAGGCAATGGGTGAAAATCTCCCCGTTTCCGACAAGGTATACATTGCAGAGACACAGATCATCAAGGAGCTTGCACAGCAGGGACCCTGTGTGATTGTGGGCAGATGCGCCAACTGGATTCTGCGCGATCATCCGAATCGGTTCAGTGTATTTGTTCATGCACCGAAGGCATTCCGTCTGCAATATGCACAGGATACTTACAAGGTTCCGGCGAACGAGATCGAGTCCCTCCTGCCCCGTGTTGACAAGCGCAGAGAAAAGTTCTACAGCATCAACACCGGCGGCAACTGGCTGGACAAGGACAACTATGCAATGTGTCTCAACAGTGAGAGACTTGGCG
>JAZQAA010000353.1:0-7179 GCA_045544975.1 Oscillospiraceae bacterium
TTCATGTAGAATGTCCGGGTTGCCCCTCCATCGAAATACATGACATCCGCGCTGAAGCTAAATGTCTCTCCCGGAACAAAGGCTCTCGCATTCAGGCTTTTGTATGCACCGTTCCATGTTGCTGTTCTCTCCTGTACAAGGAGAGCCTCACTGCCTGCATAAGCAGTTCTGCCGCTTGTCATGACGGTGGCTGCGCCTCTTCCCTGCCAATCGAAAGTATCCTGCTCAAAGGTGTCGTGGAAGAAATAGCCGTTCTCATCCGGCTCAGGAACGGTCGGGGTTGTGATGGATCCATCGTTCTCAGGAAGCGTCATGGTGCCTTCCTCCATTGTTACCACAAAGGTGGAGACACTCTGCGCTGGCAGCTGTGCCCAGAAGGAGGTACCATCATTATCAAGATTCTGGGTTTCTGCAAGATTTTCAGAACCCGTTGTTCGATAGCGGTCAATATCAGTGATAGTGCCGCCGTTAATTGTGAAATTCTGGCTGTATTCGGTGGTTCCCTTATTGATGGCAACAATGGTCACCTGATTATCGCTTCCCTTGTAGGCGGAGACATAGACATTCTCTGCAGGGATTTCCGTTGCTGCAATCCGGACATCGCCCGGTCTGACATATTTGGAATACTGCGCCATCATATAACCGCGCTTGCTGATGGTGCCGTCTTCATTCATGGGACCGTAGCTGCGGCGGATGTACCACCATACATAGGCACTCATATTGCCGACTACAAGACCGTTATGGATGTTCTCTGCTACCTGCAGAGCTTCCGGCCAGCGCTCATTGGAGTTTGCCTCACTGTTGGGGACATAAACCTCGGTCATCCAGATCTCCTTACCGCAGCTTTCCAGTGCGGGGAAATCCATCCAGTCTCTCGTTGTCCCATAGAAATGCGTACCAAACAAATCGCAGTTTTCCATCGCCTTCTGGTTGTTCAGAATTTTAGTATAAAACTTTTTTCCGCCATCAGGAACCCATGAAGCATTTTCAGGGGCATATTGAAAGGATTCCGGCGACATCACTCTAGTACTTGTAATCTGGTCACCAAAATTAGCAAGGAAATCGGTGGTTTCATCTGTTGACCAGTAGGTCCATTCAGAAGCATAGTCCGGTTCATTTTGAACAGAAATGGCATAAAGATTCACATTATTGTCTTTCATATAGGTGCCGAAATCATTAAGATGCTGTGCATAAGCACCGTAATTGGATCTCGGCAAATGAAGTTTACCATTACTGCCGCCTGATTCTGCAAGATTCGAAGGCGGCTCCCACGGAGAGGCAAAAACGGTAACCCCCATTTCTGAAGCAGCCTGCGCTGTCGGAAGAGCCTTGTACCACTGGCTTTTATCCGGGTTGACAAACACTCGTAATACGGTGAAGCCTAATTCACCATCGCCATTTCCGAACGCAGTCTGTCTTTGGGCAGCTGTCAGATCCTGACCGGTCCACTCGGGATGGTTAATACCGCCAAAGCCGCGGATGAACTGGTATTCCGTATTCGTATCAATTGTGCAGGTATCCGCTGCCATGACATTCTGCGGAAGCAGTGCTGTCATGGAAAAGAGCATGACGGATGCTGTTACACCAGCTAAGAATGAACACAGCCGTCTCGGTTTTACAAATCGCATTACATTTCCTCCTTTGGATAGCGAAAATCCGCCGCCTGAAATGGTGGCGGATTTTCATGATGATATTAGGATTGGAAGAGATATTATCATTCAAAGTACCACCAGTCAAATTCAAGCTGACCGCTGAATACGAAGCAGATATCCTGCTTGCCGCTGATGCTTTCAACAGGAACGGTGATCTCTGTCATACCGCCTGCAGGTACCTCCACATAGCCAATGGCTGTGCCGCTGGCACCGCCTGTGCAGACCTTGATGGCTGCACCGGAATTAGAGGAAGCTCTGACAGTCAATGTCTCACAACCATTTGTAAAATTCACACCTGTTACCTTAATCCAGTCGCCCTTGCCGATATCAGTTACAACCGTATCGCCAAGACCGCTGACATTGATACCTGCCTGGTGGGACATCGTCTCTGCCTGTACGGTTTCGTAGGGACTGAGGGTCTTGAGCTGTGCGATGCCTTCCATGGTTCCGGTAACAGCATTCATACTTGTGCCGTTCATGGTGATCTCATTGACCTGCGGGCTTCTGTAGTTATACTCAACACCCATTGCGCCTGCTACAGGACGGGAGTGATAGAACAGATAAAGTCTGTCATTCAGCTCTACGATGGAATGATGGTTATTGCCGTAGTAACCAAAGAACACGCCCTGATTACGGAACAGCTCGCCGCCGTAAGTGAACGGACCCATCGGGCTGTCAGCGACCATGTATTCGATTGCGCCGCTTGTCAAACCGTAGCTGTTGCCGGTGGTATTCCAGTTGGAACAATAGGTGTAGTAGTACTTGTTGCCGATCTTGTTCATACCGGAGTCTTCGAACAGGTAGGGGGGATTGAAGGGCTGCGGATCACCTGCAAGGCTAATCATGTCGTCACCGAGCTTTACCACTCTTGCAGTGCCGGGATCGGCATCCTTGCCTTCCGGAACACCGCCGCCGAAGTAGAGATAGCCAGTACCGTCATCATCCACAAACACTGCCGGGTCAAAGAGCCATGTCACATTTGCACAGTTCGGTGTGGAACGAGTGATCAGGCCATGGCCGAGCGGATCGGTCCAGGGACCAGTGGGGCTGTCGGCAGTGAGTACCCTCACGCCTTTGCCGCCGTTGCAAAAGTAGAGAAAGAATTTCTCCTGACCATTGATAGTCTTGTGGGCTGCACAGGGAGCCCAGGAATTATTTGCCCATGTTGCTGCACCATTGCTGCCTGCAACCTGGATAATGCCATGGTCAGTCCAGTTCACCATATCATCGGAAGAGATGCAGTTGATCTGGTTGATCTTGCCATAGGTATTTTCAACAATATTGCCGTTTTCGTCGTATTCGAAGATATCATTTGTCATGTAGACATAGACTCTGCCGTTATACTCCATAACACCGGGGTCTGCGCCAAAACGCTGGGTGTAGAGGGGGTTATTCTCGCCGTCCTTCTTGATGCTCGTGCCGGGAGTGATGCCTGCAAAGAGGGACTCCATTGCGGCGGTATCCACGGATGCTACAGGCTTCTCAACAATTGTAAAGGCATCAATTCTGCACAGAATGAAATTCTGAAGCTGAATGAGATCGACAACCTCCGGTGTACCGCTCTCGTCAACATCGGCTGCCAGCTGTGCGGATGTGGATGCAAAGCCATTCAGTAAGCCCTTCTTCATTGCAGCAAGGTCAAAAATAGTGATGGCACCATCCATATCCACATCGCCCTTGGTGATGGTTTCACCGCCGCCTGCACCGAGAATACCGGTTCCTCCGACTGCGCCAATGGCTTCATCGATGTAGAAATTATTAGTAGTTTCTGCGGTTTCAATGTAGAGCTGCAGCTGGGAAGCATCTGCGGGAATCTGATAGTTGGTGTTCTTCAGCTGTACCCACTCACCCTTGACTGCAGTGGCTTCGGCAATGGTGGAATACTGTGTTTCACCGTCAGCATCCACATACTGCAGCTTCATGTAGAAGGTATCAGTTGCGCTGCCGTCAAAGTACATCACATTCGCGCTGAAGCTGAATTCCTCGCCCGGAACGAATGCTCTTGCATTGAGTGTTCTGTAGGCACCGTTCCATGCGGATTCTCTCTCCTGAACAAGCAGGGACTCGGAACCAACATAGGCAGTTCTGCCGGAAGTCAGGATCGTTGCTGCGCCTCTTCCCTGCCATGTGCAGGTGTCACCCTCGAATTCATCGTGGAAGAACCAGCCGTATTCGTTCGGCTCCGGAGCAGTGATCTCACCGCCTGCATAGCCGCCCTCAACCCATTCAGATTCGGGGATCATATCCATCAGAGTGGTGTATGCAGCCTTCGGCTGATGATTGGTATCATACAGAAGGGGGGTATTCTCGGTCTTGATCCAGGTATTCGCATCGTTCGGCCCCCAGATGCAGACTGCAGTTACCTTACCGGGATAATTACCGGTGTTGATGTCGATGGCTGCCTGGAAGATCGCCTTATACTTGTCAGCCTGCTGCTGGAGGGTATAGGTACCGTTCTCGCAGGTGATGTCAAGCTCTGTAATCTGCACTTCGCATCCGATACTTGCATATTTCTGGAGTGCAGTTGTATAGGATGCCACGCCGGAGAAGCCATCGTAATTTGCATTGATATGGGACTGCATACCGATACCGTCGAGGTATCCCTTTTCGTACAGGGACTTACACATATTGTAGATGCAATCACGCTTGTGATCCCAGTACTCGTTATAGTCGTTATAGAACAGTGCACAGCTCTCGGGGGCATATTTATCCGCGATCTCAAATGCCTTCTCTACGAAGCTGTTGTCGCCGTATACAGAAACCCACGCGGAAGTACCGCCGGTTACATTGTTGTCGCCAGCTTCTCTGGCACCGCCATAATTGGCAGTTCTGTTGCTGTCATCACTGACTGCTTCGTTAACAACATCGTACGCATACAGGTCAAGCTCCGGATACTGTGTCTCAATCGCTGCAAACATATTCTTGATGTAGCTCTCAAGTCTTGCATTCATGGTATCCTCGGATACCCATGCACCGCTTGCATTGTAGCCTTCCTTGAAGAACCAGGATGGTGTCTGGCTGTGCCATACAAACGCATGACCTCTCATGCCGATGCCGTTCTGCACGCAGAAATCCATGATCGCTGCACAGGAATTGAGGGATACGCCAATATTTGTACCGCTGCACTGGGACTGTACAAGTGTTGCATCGGGCTTTGTTTCGTTCTCGCACTCGATACTGTTGTAGTCCTTGATCATGGAAGCAGTGATTGTAGAATTGCGAACCGTACTGCCGTTCAGAATATTGCCGACTCTGAAATACTGTCCGAAGGCGTCCTTCAGACCCATGTCGGAAGAAGCTGCAAATACTGCATTCTGCGCTTCCTTCTCTTCTGTGGTAATCAGGACTTCATCAAAGACAAAATCACTGGTACTATCCGTCAGGATTGTCAGTTCGAATTCGTAGGAATTCTCCGGAGCTGTGAAGTCCGCGGAAAGCGTCGTCCACTCCCCTGCTTCTGCCTGCACGCTGTCAAGCTCCACAATCGTTTCTTCATCTGTTTCCAGATCAAGGCAGCGAAGCTGCAGACGGAAAGTTTCTGCGTCTGCGCTCTTCACCTGTACATTATAGCTGTACGAAATGCCGCCTGCCAGATAGAATCCCTTGGAAGAGCTTGCGCCCTCGGAAGTATTGGTTCTATCCGTTACCATCATACCCCTTGAACCGGCATAACCAATACCTTCATGTGCTGTTACAACGACTTCCTTTGTACTGCCGTGCCATCCGTCATAATTGACCTCAAAGTCATTGTGCACGGCTTCAGCTGCGTAGGTTCTGACACCCATACCGGTCGGAAGTACACCCAGCATCCCTGCACAGCATATCAGTGCAGTGAGCGCTGCTGTTATCCTTTGCTTCTTCATTTTCAGTTCCCCCTTAAAGATTTATTTATATTTTCGCAAAAAACTAACAATGTTATTGTAATACATTACGCTATTTCTGTCAATCCAAAGCTATGCTGTGTTTTTTACACTTTTGTGCTGCGTTTAAATATTTCAGCATTATTGTGACTATTTTCATAGGACTATTGTGCTGTGATTTTTATACACTTTCAAATTCAACAATGTGTAGATTTTCGTTCCGTTATTATTGTAAACTTTTTTTGAACGCACATCAACCCACAATTTGCAGATTTGGTGGATAAAATGAAGAAATCTCTATTGATTTTTGAAAAGAATATGGTATAATGGAAGTAGGACTATGCAAAAAGGGAGGGGATTCTATGTTTCATAAGCTTTCAAAGCCACTGATCGGCGTCATCACTGCAAGCGCATCGCAAAGTGAGCAGCGTCAGATATTGGAAGGTATCACTTCGCAGGCACAGAAGCTTGGAGCTGCCATCGCAGTTTTCTCCAATATCTACAACTCGGCCGAATACTTTGCAGATGTGGAGGTAGAGAACAGGATTTATGAATTAATCAGCGCACATCCGCTCGATGGACTGATTCTGACTGCAGAATGTTTCTCGAACACAGAGGTACGGACAATGATTGCGGATAGAGTTGCCCAAAGGTCGGATATTCCGGTCATTGTGACGGGAGCAGAGTTTGAAGACTTTACCTGCGTCAACACGGATGTCGGAGGAGATATTGAGGCAATTGTGAATCACTTGATAGAAGTACATCAATTGACAAATATTGATTTATTGACGGGATGGGACCATCTGGAAACCTCTCAGCAGCGCGTGGATGGTTACAGAAGAGCTATGGCTTCGCATGGACTTCCATTTGATGACAAGCATATTGTCTATGGTGATTTCTGGATGAGCGGCGGTGAAAAACTTGCCATGGCTTATGTTGATGGAACTCGTCCCCTACCGGAAGCAATTGTATGTGCAAATGATTACATGGCATACGGTCTTTGTGATGTTTTTCTGGAAAATGGATATTCCCTTCCAGAGGATGTCACCCTGATCGGGTATGAATACACCGGCGAGCGATATTACCATTCCCCCATCCTGACGACCTATCAGCGTAACAGGAGGGCTGTCGGCGCACAGTCCGTCAATCTTCTATGGGAGAAGATCACCGGCTCCATACAGGAACCTATCTCGCTCCGTGGTCATCTTGTTCATGGAGAAACCTGCAGCTGCCCGATAGACAAACAGCTGCTTGCCCAAGAACTGACAATAGTCCGTCAGGAACAATTCTACAGTAAATTGAATCTGGTCGGAAATTTTGAACAGCAGCTGACACTCTGCCGTTCCATCCATGATTACATTCATGTTCTCCAGCAGTTCGCCTACCTGATTCGCGGAATTCACGGACTGCATCTGTGCCTGTACGAAAACTGGTGCAGCTCAGGCGTTTCTGGAAATGCGGCACATCCTACGGAAACGATGGTGTATTATCGGGTGATTTCCAAGAAGCAGAGTTTTCACCAGCCCATATTTTTTCAGAAAAACGATCTTTTCCCCGATGCAGTAGCCGATTGTGAAAGCGGTGATTTTCTCTATTTCTGTCCGATTTTCTTTTCGGGCAGAGAGATGGGGTACTTCATTCTGCAGTATGACCATCCCGACTGCTAT
>JAZQAA010000354.1:0-4306 GCA_045544975.1 Oscillospiraceae bacterium
CGGCAGTGATCGGACCAGTAGGTGTCGATCATGCGGATCTCTGTGATAGTAGGATCACGCTTCTCTGTATTCATGAAGTAATCCTGACAGAAACGGATGTCATCGAGGTCCATAGCCAGACCGAATTCGCGGAGGAATGCCTTCAGACCTTCCTCGTTCAGACGAATGAAGCCCTCGAGCACCTCAACAGTGGTAGGAATCTCATAATTGGTATCCAGTGTCTGGTAGGTGTTCAGAGTCGCCTCACGGCTTTCTACGGGGTTGATCAGGTACTTCTTGAGCTGCTCGAATTCCTCATCAGTGATATTGCCGCTGACGATGTAGATGCGGGCATTCTTTACACGGCAGCGTTCCTTCTGCGTGAGAATCTGGATGCACTGCTCGCAGCTGTCGGCTCTCTGGTCGTACTGACCGGGGAGGTATTCTACTGCAAACATCCGCTCGGAAGCACCGAGGGCGGGCAGTTCATCATATACAATGTCTACAGCCGGTTCAGAGAACACATTCGGGATGGACATTTTGAAGTCCTCCTCAGTGAGCTTGTCCGCATCATAGCGATTCAGAATGCGCAGATCACTGACATTCAGACGCAGTGCAGTACGGATATCGCCCAGTACGGACTGTGCTTCCACGGCGTAGGCAGGTTTCTTTTCGACATAAACACGAAAAACAGACATAATATTGCTCCTTTTCAGTAAGTTGTACCACCTGCAGGTTTCTGCTTTGCAGCAAAAACTGCGTGTTCTATTTTATTGTAGCATATTCTTTCGGAAAACGCAAATGTTTTTCGAAACTTTTTTGAAAAAAACACATTTTGAGTTATTTTGCCAGTTTTCCAACCAGCTGGCCGCCTTCAATTGCATGAATTTCCACATTCCGGATACGGCCGCGGAAGGATTCCTCCCCCGGCAAAGCCGGAACCAGTACCATGCTGTAATCCGGCGTATGCCCCCGATGGAAACCTGGTTCCTTTTCGCGCTCGAAGAGAACCGGAACCACGGTTCCGATACAAGTGCTAAGATGCGCCAGACGCAGCTTTTGAGCAAGCACATTCAGCCGGTCGGCACGCGTTTTTTTAACGGCTTCAGGAATCTGCTCCGGCATCTTGTCGGCTGCCGTTCCGGGACGACGGGAATAGCGGAAAATATGGATCTGCGCAAAGCCCATTTCCTCCGTGAAACGCAGGGTCTGTGCAAAATCCTCCTCCGTTTCTCCGGGGAAGCCCGTCATAATGTCCGTTGTAATAGCACAATGCGGAAACAATGCGCGGATTTGCATAAGAAGTGCAGCGTATTCCGCGCAGGTATAATGCCGGTTCATGGCGCGGAGCGTTCTGTCACAGCCGCTTTGCAGGGAAATATGGAACTGCGGACAGAACGAAGGGTTCGCCGCAAGGCGCCGGAGCACCTCCTCCGTCAGACCATCCGGTTCAAGGGATCCGAGCCGAATTCTTGGGAAGCCTGCCTTTGCGCAGACCTCTACAGCATCGGCGATATTCAGCGAATTCTCCTGTCCGTAGCAGGCAAGGTTAATGCCGCACAGGACAATTTCCCGGAACCCCATTTCGTACAGAAAGGCTGCCTGCTGTGCAACATCCGTCAGTGCTCTTGAGCGGCATCGTCCCCTTGCATAGGGGATAATGCAATAGCTGCAGAAACGGTTGCAGCCGTCCTGAATTTTCAGGAAAGCTCTTGTGTGGCTGCTGTCCGGCTGGGTAGGAAGGACTTCAAACCTGTCCTCCTTCTGGTGCCCAGGAATTTCCTTCTGCCGCTGCTTTGTGCGAAAATGGCTATCCAGCAGAGCGGGCAGGCGGCTGCGATCCTTTGTGCCGATCAGAATATCGGCTTCCGGCAGTGCTGCCGCCGCTTCCGGAAATGCCTGTACATAGCAGCCCGTCAGCACAATGACTGCATCCGGTGCTGCTGCGCGAAGCCTGCGCAGCGCTGTCAGCATCCGGTGGTCGCCGGATGCGGTAACAGTGCAGGAATTGCAGAGGATTACCTGCGCTTCCTCCGGCTTCCGGCAAAGCGTGTATCCTTCCGCTGTCAGAAGGGCTGTCAGCCCCTCCGTATCAATGGCGTTGACCTTGCACCCGAAGGTCTGCACAAATAAATTCATCCGCTCATCCTTTCTGCTGCGACAAGCAATGCAGCAAATTTATTACATAATATCGGGGTTTTGTAACTATCTGCAGTCATTTTGTAACTCTCGATGGAAAACCTGTCTAAAAAAGAGAAATTGCCGTCGTATCTATTATACTAAATTGCCGAATTTTTTGCAAGCCCCTTGACATTCTGTTCCTTTCGTGGTATGCTATAGTCACAGCAGAAAAAGCTGTACACAAGGAAAAAAACGAACGGCGTAGGAGGTATTTTTTATGACAACAACAACAGTAACTCTGAAGGCGATCGATGATGTCAAGAACTTCGTAAACACAATCATGCGTTTCGATTTCGACATCGACCTCGTATCCGGCAGATATGCCATTGATGCAAAGTCCATCATGGGTATTTTCAGCCTGGATCTGTCCAAGCCGATTGAACTGCGCGCATACACAGATGACGCAGAGGCTCTGTTTGCTGCTATTGATGCTTTTATCGTAAAGTAAGCAGCAAACCAAACGATGTTTTGCAATTAAGAAAACGGATTGCCTTATCGGCAGTCCGTTTTTTTGTTGTATTAGATCCATAGAAACCGCCATGCGCGCCGCAGCGCAAAGGAAAATGTGATCTCCGGCACATCCTCCGCCGCCAGAAGGGATGCGCTGCACAGCAGGGAATCATCGCTGTAAAAATGCACCGTCCCGACCTGCTGCCCTGCATTGACCGGTGCATGGATATAATCCGGCAGTACCATCACTGTCGCAAGTTCTCCTGTGCTTCCGGGAACAGCAAGCTCCGGCAGCTCCGACAGTGTCAGCAGTACTGCGGATTCCGTTCCGCCCTTGACGCGCAGCGGCTGCAGGAATTCCTCTGCAATGCCCGGCAGTGTGACGCGGTAATTGGCGAAACCCTTGTTGAGAAGGGCTTTGGCAAGAGAAAAGCGTTCCTCCTCATCACTGCATCCGAGAACGATTGCTGCGCAGGTCATGCCGCCGCGCTCGCAGGCAGCAATCAGGCATTGTCCTGCCGCTTCCGAATGCGCTGCCTTTAGTCCTCGGCAGCCGTCCATGGTCCGTGTCAGTGTGTTTTCATTGACAACTTCAACACTCTCATCACGAAGAAAAGTGCGCCATGTTGTCAGATAGGGCTGCAGGAAATCGAATTCCAGTACAGCACACGCTAAAAGTGCCATGTCATGGGCTGTGGAATATGCCTGCGGATCATCATAGCCCTGCGGTGAGGTGAAACGGGTACTGCGCATTCCGAGATCAAACGCAGCTGCATTCATGTCCATGATAAACTGTTCCTCACTTCCGGAAACCGCGCACGCGAGGACGGCTGCGGCATCGTTTGCATTGCCGGCAAGCATCCCCATGAGCAGCTCTTCCACACTGATGCTGTCACCAGGTTCCAGCCAGATCAGCGCGCCCTTGGCTTCTGTCACATAGTCGCCGGCGGTCAGGACGGTCTCCTCTGTCAGCCTGCCCGCAGCAATCGCCTGCGCAGTCAGCAGGGCGGTCATGAGCTTGGCAAGCGAACCGACCGGCAGGGGAACATCACCGTTTTCTTCGGACAGGATGGTTCCCGTTCTCGCTTCGATCAGTACCGCAGCAGCGGCTTCCTCTCCGGATACCGCCGGAACGGGCAGAAGATGCAGTGCTATGAGCAGTGCCAGCGCAATGCACAGATGCTTCATGCAGATCCCTCCTTTTTTGATGGATTCTATGCCGATTTGGCAGGAAGTAGAAGCTGCCCGCAGTGTTTGGTAGGGAATCGGCAGTTTCAACAAAAATACAGTGCTGATATTGTTTTGTTTTCACAATGTTATCCGAAGAAATTCAAATTGACTTGCAAAAATTCCGATTTTATAGTATGATAGATAATGAATCTAAGAATATTTTGGAGGCGTTTTTATGGCTGTTACATTGAACACAAAATATTTGGAGGGCTTTGTCGGCAAGGATGAAATGACAGGCATCAAGGAGCAGGTTATGACTGCTGCTAAGATGCTGCATGACAAGTCCGGTCTCGGAAGCGATTTCCTTGGCTGGCTGGATCTGCCCACCAATTATGATAAGGAAGAATTTGCACGCATTAAGGCGGCTGCAAAGAAGATCCAGCAGAATTCCGATATCCTGATTGTCATCGGTATCGGCGGTTCCTATCTCGGTGCAAGAGCTGCGATCGAGCTGCTCAAGTCCCCC
>JAZQAA010000355.1:0-3568 GCA_045544975.1 Oscillospiraceae bacterium
ATATCACCGAACATATTCTCTGTCACCATGACATCGAACTGTGCAGGTTCCTTCACAAGCTGCATTGCAGTGCTGTCAACAAGAGCGTGTTCGAGGGTTACTTCCGGATAATCCTCAGCAACCTCATTGACAACCTTTCTCCACAGGCGGGAGGTATCCAGTACATTTGCCTTGTCGACGCTTGTCACCTTCTTATTGCGCTTCATTGCAACCTCGAATGCCTTGACAGCTATTCTGCGGATTTCGTTCTCGTTGTAGGTCAGTGTGTCAACGGCTGTCATCACGCCGTCCACTTCCTCCGTATGGCGTTCACCGAAGTACAGACCGCCTGTCAGCTCGCGCATAATGAGCATATCAAAACCCTTGGAGCTGATGTCCTCTCTGAGCGTGCAGGCATCCTTGAGCTGCGGATACAGCACGCAGGGACGCAGATTTGCAAAGAGTCCGAGGGACTTGCGGAGCTTCAGAAGACCTGCCTCCGGACGAAGATTTGCCGGGAGCTTGTACCACGGGGAGGTTGTTGTATTACCGCCAATGGAACCCATCAGCACAGCATCGTTTGCCTTGCAGGAAGCGATGGTTTCATCTGTAAGAGGCTCGCCATAAGCATCAATGGAACAGCCGCCCATGAGCAGCTGGGTATACACGAAATTGTGACCAAACTTTGCCGCAACGCTGTCGAGTACCTTCATTGCCTCTGTAACAATTTCCGGACCGATACCGTCGCCCTTGATCACTGCGATATTCTGGTTCATAGTTTCATCCACCTTTTACTTTACTATGGTGATTCGTTACACCGTCTATTTTCATTATACTACCATTTCTGGGAAAAGTCAATGTTTTTCTCACAGTTTTTTCCCGTCATCATAATGCTCCAGAAAGGAATGCTTCTCCTTGCCGATTTTATACTCCGGAAAGGTATGAAGGCAGACAGTATGAATACTGTGAAAGATATTCTTTTCGATATTGGGATTCTGCTCTTTCAGCTGTGCAATCAGCTGTTTGATCTCAAGTCGTTTGGAATCGCCCACACCATCGGCACAATCCTTTGTCAGCTGGCAGGCACACTGCAGGAATGTCAGACACGAATCCTGCACCCACGCAAGAATATCTGCTTCTTTGATACAGTACAGCGGACGGATCAGTTCCATCCCGGGGAAATTCTGACTATGGAGCTTTGGAATCATGGTCTGCAGCTGAGCGCCGTAGAACATTCCCATCACAGTGGTTTCAATCACATCATTGTAATGATGCCCGAGTGCAATTTTGTTGCAGCCGAGTTCCTGCGCTTTCTGATAAAGATGTCCTCTCCGCATTTTGGCACAGAGAAAGCAGGGGTTATTCTTGGTATTTGCTGCCACACGAAAAACATTGGTTTCAAATATTGTAAGGGGTATCCGGAGAGAATCCGCATTCTGCTTTATTTTAGCAAGATTCTCCGGTGCATAGCCGGGATCCATGACAAGGAAACAGAGTTCGAAAGAAAACATCCCCGTCCGCTGCAAAAGCTGCATGAGCTTTGCAAGCAGCATGGAGTCCTTTCCGCCGGAAATACAGACAGCAATCCGATCACCCGGCTCTATGAGCTCATAATTACGAATCGCCTGGAGAAAGGGTTTCCAGATGGTTTTGCCGAATTTTGTTGTTAATGTCTGTTCCATTTGTTGTGCAGGTGTCAATTCTCGTTTCATGTATCCCTCCTTAGTATTCCCTGCCGCTTTTCAATGCGTGGCGAAGGAATGTGAAAGCGGCATCCTCCCCTTCCTCCGCAAGCATCCGGAGGAGCATTTCAAGATAATCGGAGGTTTCGGGATGGATGATACGATTGGGCTTTGCACGCAAAAAATAGTCAAGCGGTGCTTGTTCGGTATAGCTGTCGCCGCCGTAGATTTTGCTGGCTGCCACACGATCACAGAACATTTCCGCTACAAAACGCAGAGGCATTTTGACCGGTTCCATTCGTTTTGTCACTGGAGAATAATCCGTCCAGTATTCAAAATGATGGCGATTTCTTCCCTTGTGGTGCATCCATGCCTTAGAATATCCAAAAAGCTGTCGTTCCTGTTCATTGGGGCTTCTTGTCCCCTGATAATATCTGACACCCGGAACGAACTCCGTTGGTGAGAATTTTGACAGATCGTGCTGCAAGCCCTGCCAGAAGATACCTGCCTTCCGGCAATGCCGGATCACGGCGTTACGATGCCTTGTCACTGTACGCAGGTGCCCCCATAGATTGGATAGCTTCATAAATGCCTCCTGTTGATCAGTCCCGGTATCTATGGATACCGGGATTTTTCTTATATGATCAATTTGACGAACGCTCCACGGACATAACACCCTTGACACGGCGCATCCGGTCAAACATGGCTGTCAGCTGCGCTTTGTTGACAATCTTGATGGTTGCCTCAAAGAACGCATTGCCGTTCTTGAGGATTCTTGACTGGGAATGGATGATCGGCACCCGTGCCTCGGTCATGATGGCCGTGATATCGAATACCAGTCCGACACGATCGGTTGCAACCACTTCGAAGCTTGTCTGCATCGCAGTATCGGAGCTTTCCGTCCACTGCACATCCATCCAGCGCTCCTTTTCTTCCGGAATATTCCGGCTGAGCATGGATTTGTAATTTACACAGGCTGTTGTATGTACGGAAATACCATGACCTCTTGTAATAAAGCCGACAATATCGTCTCCGGGAAGCGGGTTGCAGCACTGCGCAAACTTCACAGCACAATCGCTGATATCATCCAGAACAATACGGTTTCTTGTATTCTTCTGCACAGGAGTAACAAGCGGCATCTCCTGCGGTTCCTTCTCATCGGCAGCATAATTCTTCTGGTACAGGTCCTTCCAGCGCGGAAGAAGTTTTTGCAGAATCACACCGCCATAGCCGATAGAGGCGTAGAAATCTTCAATATTTGTACAGTTATGGCGTTTGAGATCATCTGCAAGGAACTTTTCAATTTCATCCGGTGCAATGCGGATACGACTGCGTTTGAATTCACGTTCGAGCATATTGCGGCCGGTAATGATATTTTCTTCGCGGCGTTCCTTCTTGAACCAGGAACGGATCTTCGATTTCGCTTCATTGGTTTTGGCAATATCCAGCCATGCACGATTAGGACCCTTCTCCGGATCCTTGCTTGTCATGATTTCACAGATTTGTCCGGTCTGAAGAATATAATCCAGCGGAACAATCTTACCGTCCACCTTAGCGCCCATGGTCTTATGACCGATCTGGGTATGAATCCGGTAGGCAAAGTCGATCACAGTCGAATCAATCGGAAGCGAAATGGTATCGCCCTTAGGCGTCATGACAACAATATCCTCAGGGGCAAGATCATTCTTGATGATGCGGACAATTTCCTCCACATCATCGGAGGTCTGCTGTGCCTCGAGAACCTGACGCACCCACGCAAGACGCTGATCCATCTTATCCTTGCCCTGAATTCCCTCCTTATACTTCCAGTGTGCTGCGATACCGTATTCTGCGGTAGCGTGCATATCCCAGGTACGGATCTGTACTTCAAAGGGGATTCCCTCACGGCCGAGTACCGTCGAGTGGAG